>DAOWID010000452.1 GCA_030641115.1 Planctomycetota bacterium
AATTCGAGCAGAAAATGCTTACAACGCAAATGGCTCTGCTCGCGAAGACATGCCGCCAGTTGCGGTGATCTGGTATGATGGCGGATTGTTTCCCGCCCGGCCAGAGGAGCTGGGTGGGCAGGAATTGCAGCGCGAAGGTCTGTTGTTCGTAGGTGACAAAGGTAAGATCCTTTGCGGTTTTTCCGGTGGCGGCCCGATGCTGATACCGGAGTCGAAGATGAGAGCGTACAGGCGGCCTCCAAAATCTCTGCCAAGGTCAATTGGGCACCATAAAGAGTGGATTGAAGCGTGTAAGGGCGGCGAGCCGGCAGGTGCAAATTTCGAATTTTCCGGTCCGGTCACAGAAGCACTGTTACTGGGCAACGTTGCGCTTCGAGCTCGCAAGAAGCTGTACTGGGACGGGACAAAAATGAAGGTCGGCAATGTGCCTGAAGCCAGCGAATACATTCACTGTCGATATCGCGAGGGATGGGTCTTGTAGAGTTGAGGATTTGCAATTTGTCAGAAAAAACCTCTAATACGAATCATAAGAAATCTTGGCGCTATACAAACGGTTGTTTGCTGCTGTGTAGCCATCCCCAAGCTTGGACCCCGCTTAGCGGGCTCTTGCGCTTGAGGCTGCGACACGACCTTTAGTGCCTATCCGAATAACCTTTGGCGATTACCTGTCATTCTGAGGCGAAGCCGAAGAATCTGGCCACTACAGGGATTACAGCATGTTCGTGCAAGGGTTTGCTATGGCGAGATGCTTCGCGTTGCTCAGCATGACAAAGGCTGAGGCGTTATTCGGATAGGCTCTTAGTCTTATTGGGTGGCAGCCTCAAAGCCTGTCCTGAGCTTGTCGAAGGGCCATAGGCTTTGGGGATGGTTTTATTCCCCGGCTAAACACGTATCCGCCATAGGTCCGCCGCAGTGGAAGGCTGCCACACGGTATTGATAGTACGACTGTCTTCCAAAAGTTTCTCACGACGGCGCGATTACTTTTTCGGGTCCGTATAGCCGAGGGTGTCTGAGAGCTTATGGAGCCTTCGGACGCAAGGTTTAATAGCGGGCAAGATCGCTAAAGCGCTGCGCCGTATGTACTAATACTCACCATCTCAACTGGGTCTAACGCTACTTGGCTGTTAGCTTTCAGCTTCGGCCCTAACTTGCAAGACTCCAACTTTATTCGTAAAGTTGTTTAATTGGCGGTCAAATCTTGACGAAATCCTTTGGGCTGTTTATGATATATGCCTAACCTGCAATTTTGCAGAAGCCTTTATGATATGAAAGACAGAAGTAAGGAATCAGAATAAAGGAATCTTGCCGGTGCTTCTATGAAGCTGGAGATGACAGGACAGATGCGGCTGGAGCAGCGGATGAAGCTCGCTCCGCATATGATTCAATCTATGGAGATTCTTCAGCTTCCAATCCTTGCACTTCAGGAGAGAATCGAACAGGAACTTAACAACAATCCTGTTCTGGAAATGGAGGAGCCCTCAAACACGGACGAGGCCGAGTCTGTCCAGGAGCAGCCTCAAGAGGAAGACACAAGCGAAAAAGACTTGGTCATCGATACGGACAACAACAAAGTTGGTGACTTTGAACGGCTTGAAAGCCTCGAGGATGATTTCAAAGAATACATAGATCAGGCAGGGCCTTGGATGCCGCGGCGTTCGAGTGATGAGCCTGACAGGAAGCTCGAGGCGATAAAAAATACGGCGGCGCCGCCCAAGTCGCTGCACGAGCATTTGGCGGAGCAGTGGGGTTTGGTTGATGCTGCCGAGCCAGTGAAAAAAGCCGGCAGTATGATTATAGACTACATCGACGGAAGAGGGTATCTGACCGTAAGATTGGAGCAGTTGCAGAACAAAGACAGGGAGGATTTCACGCTCGATGATTTGAACGAGGCGTTGGAGCTTGTGCAGAAATTGGAGCCGGCGGGTGTCGGTGCGCGTGACCTAAGAGAATGCCTGCTTATCCAGATGGCGCAGCGCAGCGAGGACATGAGCTTTGAATCTCGGCTCGTGACCGAGCACATGGATGAGCTGCTTGAAAATCGTTTGCCGGATATTGCCAAGAAGATGAGCTGCAGCATCGAGAGAATCAATCAGGCCGTCGAGCAAATGAGTAAGCTGGACACCTCTCCGGGCCTGCAGGTTGGCCGGAATCGAAACCATCCTATTACGCCGGACGTGATAGTAGAGCCTTTAGATGATTCGGGCGATTATTCCGTGCGATCTGCTGATTCCGGTTTGCCGCCGCTGCGGTTGAATAACTACTATACATCAATGGCCAAGGACACAAGGGTGAGCGAAAAAACGCGAAAGTTCCTGCAGGACAATATCCGTTCAGCTCGATGGATCATGGACGCTATCGAGCAGCGAAAGAATACGTTGCTGAGAGTTACGACGGCGGTGGTGAAATATCAGCACGATTTTTTCGAGAAAGGTTCGCTGTATCTTCGGCCACTGCCGATGTCAAAAGTTGCGGATGAGGTTGGGGTGCATCTGGCTACTGTTTCCAGGGCTGTTTCGGGTAAATATATGCAGTGCTCGTGGGGGGTCTTGCCTCTGCGAAAATTCTTCAGCGGCGGCACAGAAGATGTTGACGGCGAGCGGCATAGCTGGGAAGCAATCAGAGTCAAACTGCAGCAAATTGTCGATGCTGAGGACAAAACCAAGCCATTAAGTGACGATCAAATACGTCAGAAATTAGCAGAGGCCGGCATCAAGAATCTGGCCAGACGCACCGTTGCAAAGTATCGCAAGCTTCTGAACATCCCCACCGCGCGATTCAGGAAAAAATATTGAACAGCCAGAACCACGACTCGTGCCGACCGTGCCATGCGCCTAATCAATTGAAGCAGATTTTCTTGTTCATTGTTTTTAACTAGGAATGGTTCGACTTAGTTCGACTGTGCTCACTACAGGTTGCTCACCATCTGGTTCGACGGGCTCACCACCCTGAGCGGAGTCGAAGGGCTGAGCTTGTCGAAGGACTATCAACAAAAAACTCAGAACTAAAAATGGTGTCCCCCTGATTTCACTGACAAACTATGAACTACGAACTACGAACTAACTTCAGATTGAAAAGGTATAGCCATATTTCCAGCCTTTCCCGCTGGTATCTTCCTCATATCCCTGGGCCGTCATTCTCCTCTCCCATTGCCGGGCAGACGTCTCGGAAGTGAATTGTTGCATAACTCTGAAGTCGCGAGGGTTTCCATGTTCCCGTTTTCTTCTTTCCGGCTCATCCGTAAGCCCTGCATACCTCATAACAACCTCTAAAAAAATAGGTGACTGTCCCTAGGAACTAACGCGCAACCTTGCCCTTGTTTCTATTTTGCTTCTCGCAACATAACACCTACAGAATCCATCGCTGCTTTAAATAAGTACGGAGCCAAGACAACTAAGCGGGAATATCCAGGGCAGCCGGAGCACTCTGAGAGTTTGATTCCAAGACCAACTAACTTGTGGGCTTCATCAGTCTGCGCCTCATTGATTATTTGAGCGTATTCATGTAGGCGCTGTTGCGAAGCTTCCCACATAATGTGGCCATCGGCGTCATCGCCAAGCATTTGTCGCCAGTGGTAATAAAGCGATTCACGAATCTCCTGGCCATCCTGTTGTGCAGTGGCATGATTTGATATCCCGTAGTCGAGAGCGAAGAAACAGAAGTACATTAACTCGTTTGTCATCCTTTCTGACCCAGATTGTTGCTGGACGCCGCGGTGGGCTTCAATGTCTCGTATGGCATCCGTCACAAAATCACGAGAGAAATTGAGCAACCGAAGGGCAACATCGTTTGGAGTCAGTTTCTTCTTTTTCCACCAAGCCATAGTTTTGATTTCCCTTCCATTTGCATAAAAATGATTATACAATCTGTATAAATCGGCTTACAGAACGACCATTTCGGTATTTGAAGGTTCGCCTTCGCCGGTTTTATTTACTGCTATAACGCGATATTCGAGTTCTGTTTTTAGCGGATGGTCAACTAAAGTTGATTCTGTCTCGATTGCCGTGGCGACATCCTGCCATTGGCCTTCGACACGATTGCGGCGCTGAATCTTATACGCGCTAACCCTTTAGATCCCATAATTATATCAAAATCTTCCTCGAATTACAATAATTTTGGGGAATTATGCACTTGACAAAGTAAAGAAGGTTTGAAATGAACATTTATACGAAGACAAGATGTTTACTCAGGTTCCCTGAACGGGATTTCATCAACTTTGCACTCGGGACATTTTGCTTTCCTGCTGCCCACCGCGTTTGTATACCACGTGATGAGGTGTATGGCCTTGCCATCCAACTCAAAACAGTGAGGGCAATAAGGCGACTTCTCGATTTGTCCTTCAGCATTCTTGGCCCAAAAAACATTATTACAAAAGAACATCCTTCCAGATTCTATCGCAGCATTTTTGGCAAGGCGATTCTCTGTTTTTTCCAGCCTTTGTTGCATTTCAGAAAGTTGTTGTTGAAGTTTGAGGTTTTCGTTTATGCGGGCTACTTTGGCAAGATTTCCAGGGAGGATTATAAGATTCTTGAGCCACGTTATGGCAATAGTCAAATAATTCATAATCTGATCTCAATTGGTAAATGCCAATAATATAAAACTTTTGCTCTTTTAAAAAAAAGAGGGAGGCGCGCCAAAAGATTATCTTTCCGCAAACAGGGTTATCTGTTTGCTTCAAGGTCTTTCGGCACTTTAACTGCCCTCAATACAATATGGAAGGCTTGTGGTAATAAACCTACGCACAAGGTGTCTCCCGATATTATATTTTAGGCACGCGCCACCCTTGCGTTAACCAAGAAACTAACTTGGTCATTTTAACCTCCTTTTCTGCCGTTTGGCAATAGAAGTTAATATCGCAAGGGAAGACCGCGCCTCCCTTATATGGTTAATAATAACCGATAAATGAAGTTGAAACTATGCCTAAAAAAAAGAAAATCTTCTTTGTCAAGTGTATAATTCCCTAATTTTTTAATGGCCGAACTTAATACGCCAGAGGTGGATAAGATGGCTGCGAAACTTTGGTTCGGCTCGGGTGTAATCCATTTCTTATGACTCGGGGAATATCAATGAAAACTATGAACATAATATAGCAAAATCCGGCACTATTTCAATCTTGACTTTCCCGTTTCGGCGATTCTCTTTCCGGGCTGGTAAGTATTGTGTGTGTTAGTAAAGCGGTCGGGCTGCTTGCCCCTTAGTGGCCGTTGTAAGCTGCGAGAAAAATTTGCTCAAAATGCTTGACGGTGGTGGCTGAATGGAGTATACTTAGATTAAACTATTAGCCCACAAGCCCCTGCGTAATCTCGCTTTTCCCTCTCCCTCCGCAACGCAGGGGCTATTTTTGTAGCAAATTTGGCCGTGTCATGCCCTTACCCAACAGCGGCAACACCTCATGGGCTTCAGTGGCAGCATAGTTGAATATGGTGAAGCCGCCGAGGTCCTTGACCGCCTCAATAAACGCTTCCTGGACCAGGTCCATAGACTCGAACTGAGAGCGAAGCTCCGGGCCCATCCTTAATCTGACGATTCGGCGAACCCGCTCCGCATAGACGCCACACAACTGGCCCAGAGCAGAATTATCTCCCCCCTGTGCAAGCCTAACTAATTCCTTTGTCCGCTTAAGAGCCTGACCGCTCATGATCAGCTAACTCCAACATCGACAAGCCGTTACGATAATTATACCACATCAGCAAGAAATTTTCAAAATTTACTGTTAAGTTCTTCGTTTTTTTCCGCTCAGAAGAATGGAACAAGACAATGCCGTCAAGAAAACATATCTTACAGTTCGAATAGCCCCAGTGGGCAGAAAGGAAGGTGTGAAATGAAATGGTTAAATTGTGCAAAAATCAGGTTAATGTTAGTTGCATATGTGGCCGCTATTGTGCTTGGCGGCGGGAATGCGAACGCGGATTTCACCTTCGGCGAACCCACGAATATGGGGCCGAGCGTCAACAGTTCATCTTCGGACTACCCCGCCGATATTTCACCTGACGGCCTGGAAATGTACGTTGAGTCCGATAGACCGGGCGTGCAAGGCAGCTTTGACATCTGGGTCAAGAGACGCGCCACGATATACGACGACTGGGGCCCCCCGGAGAATCTGGGGCCGGTTGTCAACAGTCCGCAGGAGGACGACCAGTCAAGTCTTTCACCTGACGGACTGCAGCTCTACTTTAGCTCCAATCGGCCCGGCGGGTACGGTAGTTTCGACATATGGGTAACGACTCGGGCAAGCGTCACCGAACCCTGGGGTACCCCGGTGAATCTCGGCCCACCTGTAAACACCGCAAACTATCAGTTCGGCGCAGACCTTTCGCAGGACGGGTTGGAGCTTTACTTCAAAAATGGCTGGACTGGCGCCGACAGTGGATTATACGTGACCAAACGTCACACAAAAGATGCTCCTTGGCAAGTGCCCGTTAGTCTTGGACCCGTCGTCAACAATTGGCCTTGCCAGTGGGCCCCGACGATCTCAAGCGATGGCCTTTTGATAGTGTTTGCTGATTTCTCGCTTTGTTCCCCGCGCCCGGGTGGTTTTGGCGATGCTGACCTGTGGCTAAGCCTGCGTCCAACGAAGGACGGTGACTGGCAAACACCTGTGAATCTTGGGCCACTCGTCAATACGGCAGCCCTTGAGGACGCCCCAGTCATCTCCGGCGATGGCAATACTCTCTACTTTGGATCGTTCAGGGCAGTTGGTTCAGGTCGGGCCGACATTTGGCAGGCGCCAATTATCCCAATTGTTGACTTTAACGGCGACGGAATCGTCGACTTGAAAGATTTTTCCAGACTGGCTCAATACTGGGGTCAGGATGAATCCTCAGTTGATATCGCCCCGATGCCTTGGGGCGACGGCAGGCTCGATATTCAGGACGTCACTGTCTTAGCTGAATGTTGGCTGAAGGAAGTTGAGCCAGTGGGCCTGGTGGCGTACTGGAAGCTGGACGAGACCGAGGGCATCTTCGCCGACGACAGTGCTGGCGACAATGATGGCGTCCTCATGATCGAAAATCCACTTTGGCGGCCCCTCGGTGGCCAAGTGGATGGCGCGCTCGAGTTCGATGGCCTCGATGATTTTGTATTTACCGACTTCGTGCTGGACCCGGACGATGGGCCGCTTAGTGTCTTTGCCTGGGTCAGAGGCGGCGGTCCAGGACAGGTTATCCTATCGCAAGCCGTTAGCGCAAACTGGCTTTTGGCTGACCCTGTGGACGGTGAACTGATGACAGAGCTGAAAAGTTCCGGACGTTTTGGCGGACCCTTATACTCCCAAACCGTCATTACTGATGGCGATTGGCACCGCGTAGGTCTTACCTGGGACGGGTCCAACAGAATCCTGTATGTGGATGATGTACAGGTAGCCAAAGACACGCAATCTGGCTTGGCGCCCTCGGATCGTGGTCTGAATATTGGCGCTGGCAAGAATCTCAGTGCCGGCAGTTTCTTCTCTGGCCTGATTGACGATATTCGAATCTACAACCGAGCGGTGACACCTTAGGGCACCTCAGAAACAAGCGACTGTGGCTAAAGAGTAATAATACAGAAGACAGGAGACAGAAGAGAGAAACCTGCCCTGAGCCTGCCGAAGGGGCAGGACACGGCAGGCACAAGTAGTAATGTTTAGCCCGCCGACCTGTCCGCCGTTCGTGTGGCGGATTTAGTCGGCGGGTTTTTGTTTAATCACGAGCATCCAGAATCCGTGTTCATTCGTGTTAATCAGTGTCTAATACAAACTCCAGAAACTACTTTCAGACACAGATTTTTCACCCTTTTTCCTTTAATCCGTGTTCATCCGCGTTAATCCGCGGTTAATACAAAATTTCACTTGACGGCCAAGGCCTCTATGTGTATGATATATATTTAACTAATATACTGAAATCGTGATGGTATATAGTATATGACGATACTGACTAATGAGTGGCGTCGGCACGAAGTCCTGCTGCCTCAAGATCTCGACGGAACCGGGATTGTCAATTTCAGCGATTTTTGTATTTTCGCCGAGAATTGGCTTTGGCAAGAATAACGTCAGGGATGGCCCTTGTGGGCTGTGAGAAAAATTGTCTCAAAAAATTGACTTAAAATGCTTGACCTTAGCGACGAGGTGGTGTACAATACCAACGAGATTTTAGCCCACAAGCCCCTGCGTAATCTCGCTTTTCCCTCTCCCTCCGCAGCGCAGGGGCTACTTTATAGCAAATTTGAATTAGACAGAAATTGTGCTATTGCCTCACGGATAGGTGAAGAAATCAGACCGGCTGAGAGTTGACTTGTTACGGCGAGGTTGCTTTTGCTGTAGGCCGTGTTATGCCCTTGCCCAATAGCGGCAGCACTTCACGCGCTTGAGTGGCACCGTAGTTGAATATAGTAAAGCCGCCAGTGCCCAGCCGACGCGTGATGCCGATTTGCTCGATTAGCTTACAGATATCTGTCGGATCGCTCCAGACACTAAGGCCGATTCCGGGATAGCAAGGGACTTTGCCGGCCCATCCGAGCTGCTGCTCGATCATACGCTGAAAGTGGCCGCTGTTATATGTGTAGTCCATCGGGCAAACGAAATCGAGGTACCCGCGATCGCACCACAGCTTCCAATCCTGCCCGATGTTGTTGCGGTCGACCGGCCAGTTTCTAAAAACGGCTGCGGAGACCTTTATGCCGGGTCTGATACTCTTTGCGCGGTCGGCTACGGCAGCCACGACGGACGTAATTTGCTGCCGTCTAAAACTCATCCACTTTTCGTTCAGGTCCTCGTCTTGGCGTACGTCACTCGGCCAGCTACTGATCTTTCTGCCGATTGCTTTCTCGAATCGCAGGCGACAGCCTGGGCAGAAGCAACTCTCTTTGCCCGGATAGCGGATGTAGTCGAAGTGCAGCCCATCGACATCATACTTGCGAGCGACTTCGAGCATAGACTCGATCTCAAGGCTTTGGTTTTCCGGATGGGACGGGCACAACCAGCGGTCGTTGGCCGAGCCGTCATAGCTGACTTGCGTTCGACCCTGGGTCTTCATCCGCGCCATAAACTGCTTATCTGCCCTCCAACCCATATTGTAGTTGACCTTCCAGATGTGACATTTGACGCCGTACTTCTTGCAGGCTGCCAGACAGAGGGCAATTTGGTCGCCCTTTTCCTTGACGTCCGGCGCCACCGGCAAGACGTCGCTTTCGTAAAAGGCGACACCGCCCCACAGCATATTCGGCAAGATGGCGGTAAAGCCGTTTGCGGCTAACCGTTCGATGGCCTGGTCCCATGTCATGCCGGTCACGCCGAAAGCGCTATGGCACCAAAATGCGCGGTGCTCTCCGGCCAAAGGCTTCTGGGCCAAGTAGTATGCCTCAATCATAGAGTCTTGTGCGTTCTCGGCAGCGAGAATTGCGTCGGAAAACTTGCCTTTAGACAGCATAAGCAGACCCCGGCTGCGGGACGCACGGGCTTGGTCCAAAGCTTGTAGAGCAGAGCCCGCGGGGACGAGTTTCCTTATGCCTTGCTCGGCCACATCATAGCCATCGTAAGGCCCGAATTGGCCAAGGCGGTCGAGACGGCTTTTTGCTGCTTCGTGCCACAACTGCGGCACGAGGTTTCCGACCATGGCTAAAAGTAATCGCGGTTTGTTGGCTCGATCGTCGCCCAACAGCACATGTGTTAAGCAGATGCAGTTGTCGCCGGCGAGGATAGCAGGTTTGCCTGTCGATTGGCCTTTATCGTTGTGCCACCATGCTGCGATGCGACTGCGTCCATCAATGGCTGATGCCTCGCGTATGTTCCACGAGTTCTGCTTGACAATGGCGGGCATACCCTGCAAAGGTTGATTGGAAGGGCGAATGGAGGCGAAATGGCCCTCGTATTTCTGGCGGATGTGTAGGCCTGACCGGATGCCAACGGCCTGCTCAAGGCGATTCGGCAGGTTATAACATGCGATCAGCTTTCCACCGGCCCGCAGGAACTCGGCAATCTCGTCGGCAGTGTTATCCGGTATCTTCGGATTGTGGGGCAATATAATGAGCTTTCTACCCTTTAGCCTCTCCGCCGTTACATCAAGGTCGCTGAGAATCCCGTAGGATAAACCCGTGCGGTCGAGCAACTCAGCCATGACGTCAGCATATTGCGTGACAGCCTTTCTTTCACCAGGCATCTCGCGAGCAGCCGAATCACCACGGACTATAACAATCCTGGCGTCCGCGCCGAGCAGGCCGAAGGCTGTGATATAAAACTCCGTGTCCACATCTCGGCCTCGCCACGCCGAGATACGAATCGTATCGACCTTACCCCATCCAGCCGGCTGGCCTTCAATCTGAGCGGTCTTTTTGTGAATCTTGATGGAACTCCATCCCGCTGAGCCAGGGGCATCGAACGTGCTTCTATACCATCCGTTACCGCTGTGAAAGTAAATCGAAAAACTGGCCACGGGCGATGGATCGCGGCAGAACGACAAGAATTGCACACCGTTGCACATGGCTAAGTCCAAGGTTAGCCGGCGGTCCCAACTGGCACGGTCGAACTTTGTGCCGTGGAAGTTGCAGGGCATTCGCAGGGCCTTGCGACCACCGATGTCTATCACAGAAACGGGCTTGGTGCCAGCCATTGGCTCCCAGGCCTTCTGAGCACCCAGTTGGAGACCTAAGAAGCCGTCAATTGATTCATAATCGGTCTTGGGAACGGGTGGTACGGACTGTGAGGCAACAACAGGGCTGGCAACGAAAACGGCAGCGAGCACTAAAGAGAGACGATTAAACATAGGGCACTTCCAATCTTGAATAATGCTTGTTTGTTCCAAAAAAGAGCGGGGCCTATACCAAACTAATCAGTATAGGCCCCGAAGTGGTGCAAAGTCAATGGCCTACTACTCGGCCTTGAGTCAATATTCTGTTGCTACGGCCAGAGTATCTGATCAAGCCACCTCTCCACAAAGAGAGCATAGTCCTTGAAGTTGATCGCGGTGTCATCATGCATGTTCATCTCGAACCAGATAGACACCAGATGCCCGTCATAGCCATTGCCCGAAGAATCAGCAGCAATGCTTCCTGATGTCTCATCCAGCTTGTACCAGAGAATCGGCCCGGTCGCGGGATCGGCGGTTCCCTGAGCGAGGCCCGTAACATCGGCCGCCGATAGAGCATAGTCATAGACACGGACGTCATCGAGCCGCTGAATGGGATTGTTGCCGGGCGTAGGACTGTTAAACTCAGGTGCTTCGGAGTTGGCACCCAGGAAGCCATACCGCGTGTTGCCGCTTCCATAGGTCGTGCCTAACGTCGTCGAAGGCTCGGCCGTACCGTCAACGTAAATGATCGCCGTCCCGCTGTCGAACACTCCTACTACGTGGTGCCATTGGTCGTCATCGACGCGTGTGACGCTACCGTGATCCAGTTGACCTGCATCGGTCATCAAATGCCAGCCAACCTGACCTTCAGCGGCGGGCGCCTGGGAGTTTATCGCCAGGCGGTAGTACTCGTTGCGGTCAAACGAAATGATGTACTGGTTGGCCCCGCTGTTGGTACGAATCCAGGCCGATGCACTTACCGCCGTAAGGCCCGTGCTTTCGTAGAACAGCTCTTCAATGGCCACATAGCCGCCACCGTCATCAAATACGAGCGCACCGCTGCCATCATGGCCGCCAGTGGCGTCCCAGATGGTCCACAGCCAGTTATTTGCCAAGATCTCAAGGTCCGGATAATCAACGATGCAGTTGTTGTTGAAATCACCGGCAGGTTTCACAATGTCAGCGACGCATCTGGGCCGATATAGGTAGATATCGTCTACGTACAGGGTGCCTGTACCACCCAGTGTTGGGGCGTCCCTGTCACCGACGCCTATGTATATCTTCTTGATGCTCTGCAGGCTCACACCGGCGTCGCTGAACTCTTTCATGTCGATATTCCACTCCTGCCAGGTGTCTAACACCGTTGCGTTGGGATCCGTATGCTCGACTGCCTTGACGTTGGCACTGCTATCTTCGACAGCCACATACAACTGCTCAGCGGCGTTACTGGCTACACCGATTTCGGCTGACTCCCACGCGCCGGTAACTGTGCCGGTCGTTACGACATCGGAGAATGTGGCCGTGCACGTTGCGCCAGTGTTATTGCTGGTTAACGCCAGGCCAATATAGAGATCGGTAGCCATCGCGATGATCTGCGCGGTATCCAGTTGTTGCCAGTCGGACCCATCTGTTGAATGATACGCCCTGATTGTGTTTCCGCCGGCACGTTCGACCTTGAGCCAGTGCGGCAGGGTGTGCGTGGTACCCGGATCAAAGCCCGAGGTGGTAGCGCCAGGGTCGGTGCGCCGGTTGAACCTGACTCCACCGTCCGGCCTGAAGAACGCGAATGTGTTTATTGAATTGGGGTCAAGGTTGTCGCGAATCATAACTCCGACTTTGGCAGAGGCACTCGTATTGGTAACGGCTTCGACCTTTGCTTCAATTGAACCGATTCCGGAAAGCCGCACATAGACGAGGTGGAAGCTGTCGGCGGTGCCGTAGATGTCCCCAGAACGGGCGGTCATCGTGTAGGTACCCAGAGGGTCTTCTGCAAACATGCTGTATGACGGCGGATTACCTCTGAAGTACAGAGTCAATGCCT
>DAOWID010000300.1 GCA_030641115.1 Planctomycetota bacterium
AACATCGACATCTACTCAATGGAGTTCACCTTCGCCGATGGAACCAAGGCGTTCTGTGGTTTTCGCCGAATCAACAAAACCCGCAGTGACTTCGCCACCTACATTCACGGCACCAAGTGCGCCACACAGTTCTCCGGCAGGACACATGCCGCTACCGTCCACATGTTTAAGGACCAGCGGATCGAAAAGGACAACATCGCATGGACGCCCACAAAGGACCGCTACAGTCCGTGGCAGTACGAGTGGAACGTCTTCATCGACAGCATCCGCAACGATCGGCCGCACAACGAAGTCAAGCGCGCGATCTACTCGGACCTCACGACGCTCATGGGCCGCGCCGCCTGTCATACCGGCCAGACCGTCACCTGGGACCAGATTATCGAATCCAGGTTCCAGTTCTGCGACTATCTCGACGACCTCGACTATGACAGCCCGGCCCCCGTAAAAGCCGACGAAGACGGCCGGTTCCCCGTCCCCATTCCGGGACAGTGGAAGGAGGTTTGAGGGCGATTCTGTTATACTTTTGAATGGGTCCCTCAGAGCGCAGGCAAGCAAAAGCGATGCTTCGTCAGTGGACCTGTCAAACCAATATTCGCAATGCAAGCTAAATTTGCCGTGTAAGAAACGAAATATAGTAAAAGCAAATTACAGAATGGTTTGGATTATGGCAGTAGTAGCTTCGGTCGGCTGCGCGCGGTTGACGACAGACACGGCAAACAGAGATGTGACAGCTATGATGATGCCTAACCTGCAATTTTGCAGAAGCCTTTTACTTCAGCTATAAGGAGAACGTCATGATTCAGCGCGAATTGAACAAGATCAGCCGCCGTCAGGCTATAACCGCCTCGTTGGGAGCCGCCGGTATTCTGGCGGTCGGTCCCACCACGGCTCGGGCACAGCGACAGCGCAGCAGGCCGGTAAGAGGCAAGCGTGTCCTTATCGCGATCGGGGAATTTAGCGAGGGGCTGGAGACCTACTATATGATATATCGACTGATGGAAGAGGGGGCCGTGCCCGTGGTGGCGGCCTCGGAGGTCAAGCGGCTGCAGTTGGTCGTGCACGACTTTGACCCGCAATACTCCAACTACACCGAGAAGCTGGGCTATCTGATCGAAACGCAAGTGGCTTACAAGGACGTAGATCCGGCCGCGTACGACGGCCTACTCATTCCCGGCGGCCGTGGCCCGGAGGAGATCCGCCAGTATGACGAGGTTCTAAGGATCGTCGCATACTTCATGGATAAGAAACTCCCGCTGGGCGCCATGTGTCATGGCCCGCAGGTGGTCTATGCCGCCCGGCCAATCAAGGGACGGCGCCTCGCTGCCTATCATGGCATTCGTGCCGACGTGGAGTCGGCTGGTGGAGTCTTTGTGGACGAGCCCGTAGTGGTCGACGGCTCTCTGGTTACGTCCCGTGGTTGGCCCGATTTGCCGTATTTCATGCCCAAGTTCCTCAAAGTGCTGGCGAGCAAGTGACAGACACGACTTGGTCTTGACCCCTGGCACCGGTCAAGACGGGGTTTCGCAAGCAAGGCGATGCTTGTAGTACGTCAGGCTAGAGGAGAAAAGCCGGTTCTTGGTGTGAATGCTCGGCTTTTCCCGTGTTTCTTTGCGGGCCAGCTCGTTGGGTCCGCCGGAAAATTATTGAAATCCAAAGGAGAATTCTGGCATTGTGGGACCTTGAGTTTGTAAGATTGTCTCTGTGAAGTGTATCCGGAAAACCCCGGTGAAAGGAGCCAATATGTCAATGTTGCGTTTGCTAATGATCCTGAGTCAAATGACAGCGCCTGTTGCGATATCCGCGGGCGCATCCCTCGATCAGCAGTTCGAACAGCTTGGCGCACGCTATATGGATGAATTTCCCGCGCTGTCGCCAGTATCCGCAACAGCGCTGGGCGACCATCGCTTCGACAGCCAGTTGGATATGGTGAGCGCCGAAGCGCGGGCTCAGAAACGAGCATTTTGCCGCAAGTACTTGGAACAACTCCACAAGGTCGACCCGGCCCAGCTATGCCGCGCAAACCAAGTGGACTACGCCCTGCTGGAACATAACCTCCAAGGCACGCTGTGGCGGCTGGAGACGTTGCAGGAATGGGCCTGGAACCCGCTGGTGTATACACGGTTGTCCGGCGGCGCGATTTACAGCCTGATCGCCCGGGATTTTGCCCCGCTGACAACACGCCTCGAGCACGCAGCGGATCGCCTGGAACAGTTCCCCCGCCTCTTCCGCCAGATCCGTGCCACGCTCGACCCCAAACGCGTGCCACAGATTCACGCTGAAACAGCCGTCAAACAGAATCGTGGTGCGTTGAGCATTCTGGACAACCTGGTCAAACCCAATCTGAGCGAACTGCGCCAAGACAAGCGCGATCGCCTCGAGCGGGCTATGGCGGTCGCCAGAACCTCGGTGCAAGAGCATCAGCACTGGCTCGAAGCCGAACTGTTGCCAAACGCTCGCGGGGATTTTCGTTTGGGTCCGCAACTCTACGATCAGAAGCTCGCCTTTACGCTCAAGACTCCGCTTACCCGAGCCCAAATACGGGAGCGAGCAGAGCGGGAACTTGGCCGCGTGCGCGACCGGATGTATCGCATTTCGCAGCAGATCTACAAAGAGAAATATCCGTATACTGAGTTTCCCCCGGAACCCTCGGCTGCGTACAAGCAGGCCATTATTCGCGCTTGCCTGGAATTGGCCTACCTTGATACGCCGAAGCCGGACGAGATCGTGGACACCGCGAAACGCTCGCTCGAACTTGCGACGGCTTTCGTGCGGGAGAAAGACCTCGTGACCCTGCCACCGGATCCCGTCGAGATCATCGTCATGCCTGAATTTAAGCGGGGTGTCTCACTGGCTTACTGCGATTCGCCCGGCCCGCTGGAGGTTGGCCTCAAGACATTCTACGCAGTGGCTCCACTGCCCCAAGACTGGACTGGTGAGCAGGTGCGATCATTCCTCCGCGAGTACAACGTGCGGTCCATTCACGACCTGACCATGCACGAAGCCATGCCCGGCCACTTCCTTCAACTGGCCCATTCGAAGCGCTATCCCGGCAAGCTGCGGGCTGTACTCTCCTCAGGCGTGTTCATCGAAGGCTGGGCGATTTATTCCGAACGAATGATGATCGACGAGGGCTTTCTCAACGGCGACCCCCTCATGCGACTGATCAACTTGAAGTGGTACCTCCGCGGGATCGGCAACGCGATCATCGATCAAGCGATCCACACCGAGGCAATGACACGCGAACACGCAATGAAGCTGATGATGGAAGATACTTTTCAGGAAGAGCGCGAGGCCGCGGCGAAATGGGTGCGCGCTCAACTGACCTCAGCGCAGCTTTCGACATACTTCGTAGGCACTGTGGAGCACTTTGACCTGCGGCGCGACATCCAACGCACGTGGGGTCCGCAGTTCGATCTGAAGACCTATCACGACAGAATCTTGTCCTACGGCTCACCGCCCGTGCAGTACGTCAGGGCCTTGGTCCTAAACGAAAAGATTCCCCGTCTGCGCTGAACCCGATCGAGAATTAAAGCTGCCCGGTACTTTTTTGCCTGGACACAGGAGCCTGTCCTGCTTTGCCCTGAGCCTGCCGAAGGGACGGAATTCGAGCATCGAGAATCACGCATCCAGCATCCAGAATCCAACTTTAGTTCACTTTAGGCATTTTACTTCACTTTAGCTCACTCCTCACTAACGAGCATATAGTATCCAGTATCGAGCAACGATTCGCTAATCCTTGTCCTGAGCGGACCCGAAGGAACCAATCTCCAATCTCTAATCCACTCAACAATCTGCCTTCTCTGTGCTCTCTGTGGCCCCAAAAATCCGTGTCCATCCCCGTTAATCCTGTCCAATGAAATTGACTATTGGTCTTTTCTCCGTGTCCTCTGTGCCCCCTGTGGCAAACAACCAAAATCGTAGGGTGCGGCTCGCCCCACCATGATTATCTTTTTGTTTTGAAAGTTGAGATTTATAAAATTCGATATTGTCCTTCGGCTTTGCTCAGGATGGTGAGCTTGTCGAACCATTTCGGATTTACGATTTAGTCCTAGGGACTCCTTACGGAGTGCTTCGGAGTTCCCAAATAATCCGTGACAAACACGCTCACATGTGCTAACCTAAACCTCACGGATGGTTACAGAGCTAAAAAGCCCGGCAATTTCAAACCAGTCCTGAGTGTAATCGAAGGAGTTGAAATCTTAAAATGTGAAATCCTATATGCCTATGCGTGATCCTCTTCAGTTTACCCTGAGCACGGTCGAAGGGAGATACGAAATTCACCAGTCGGAAATTGTAAATCTTAGATGCTGTACGCTATTATGACATTGCTCACAAAGAGTGTTGTATAGCTCTGGCACAGGTATTATTACGTTAGGGAGTATTTCTTATGTGTGATGATATGGACGGTAAACGAAAGTCATGGAAGGTAATATTTAATCCCTATTTGATATCCTTGGTTGCTCTGGGATTAGCTGCATACACTTTCTGGGATAACAATTTTCATTTCAAACTTGATGTTGCAGCCGGAAAACAAGTCAAACTGTTTGTTGGTCACATCGACGAAGGAGATCGCAATCCAGTAATACTAATGAGTCTTGCACTTACAAATTCTGATGGTAAAACAGAATGCGTGCAAGATGTCAAACTGAATGTCACCCTAACATCTAAGAACAGCACTCTGTGGCATAAAGAATTCCCAAGTATGCGGGAGTATGACACTCTTCTGTCTAGTGGTTCTAGCATCAATCAAGTTGAACTGCTGCCCATAGTCATCGTTGGAAAAACCACAGAGGTAAGAAAATATGTTTTCTATCCAATTGAAAATATACAACAGAATCATATTCCTAAGAGTTTCGATTTAACAATCACGGTTTACACGAAATACAGAAGCAGTTGGAAGGCAAACAAAACATATGAAGTTAAGAATGTCTCGGATGTTTTGCAAGACCTAGACAATCAGGATAAATGGAACTTCGCCGTACGAGATATCTTTCAAAAAAACTAGGGAGAGCCACCTATTGATGCCTGGGCACAGTGCCCATAAAACGGTCACTGTTCCTAACAAACTCCTAATAAACTAATAAAACCGCATACCGAATATGGAGGCCGGTCATAATGATTGACACTCTCACAAAATCACTTCAGTGGCTACACAAGACGTTCGTCGACCGAAGCGAGCGAGTCCGACGGGAAGGCCGTGAGAAAATAGAACGTTGGGCGCGTTTTTTTGAGGAAATGGCCAGCGCGCTCGAGCAAGCACGTTCACGTATCATTGCTCATGAGATTCCACAAAGGGAATACGCCTTGCTCAACGATGTAATCAAAAAGTTTGAGTTTGAGATGTTTCACGGGAAAGAGGTAACGTTCCTGGACGATGACGAGAAGTCCGACCTCTTTCACGCACTGGACCATGCGACGCAGAGTATATGGGACTACGATTGTGCTCAGGCACCTTGGTCTACGAATAGCCGCGCGTACATGGAAGCAGTCGCGATGAGAAAGGATAGAAAGGCAAAGAGGCTTGCGATAGTTCTTTCGCGCGACCTTGAGACAAGCATCGGGCAGTTCCAAGCGATTGCTCTGAAGTTGCGTACTATATCAGCGGCGGGTGGCAGCCACTGAGCGAGCGCAGTGAGCGAAGTGGATGGTAGTTCTCGTAAAACAATAACCGGATTTATTGGTGACGTTTACCCATTTCCGAATATGTTAGCGAAACCTAAAAATGGCAAACGTGCCCTATCATTCCCATTCTCCATTAACAGGTCGCTGTCCCTAGTTCCGTCAGTTATCACAGTTCTTGTTGGCCCGATCTTCTTCTATTTCCTGTGCTTGTACGGTGATAGTGGGCCTGGCATTTTTGACAAGTTGTGTGACCGAATCCACCATTCCTTCCATGATTTCAACGAACCGTGTTCTTTCCACTGGAGATATTCCATTTGGAATAATCGGGAAACCAGCGGCCTGCATCTTGTCCATTAAGGCTTTGGCTCTTTTTTTTAAGGTCAAGCCTTCTGGAGGATCTGAACTCAAGAACGAGAGTGACTGGTCGACGAACTGATAGACCTTGATCTTCGCATTATGTTTGATTTCGATATCAGCGAACTCAGCGAACAAATCAACGAAGTGCGGATCATCTACCATGTCGACGATCTGGTTGTAGGCTTCTTGTGTGAACATAATCTGATTACTGTCGCCCAGCCCCATAATACGGGCAGCCATGTTCATGACACCGCCAGCGACGTTGTACTGCTCACGTAGATCTTTGAAAACAATGCCCTTGCCTTCAGAGATGCCAATGCGGAGGTTGAAGTACGGATGGCAGTTACACCAGCCTTCCTGGTTAAACTTAGCACAAGTGTCCTTGTCACGGAGGCTCTGGGCAGCCTCGAGTAGCTTTAGAGCAAACGACAGGTGTATGTCATGCAATCCGTCGAAGGTGAAGACCGTTGCGGCACCGTCACCGGTGGCCAAGCTAATGATGTCTGATTGGAAGTTGAGACCTCTCGACTGGGAGTAGTCGATGTATTTCTTCGATACTAAAGAGAGTGCCTTCTTCATGCACTGCGTGAGAGCATCAATCACAGAAATTTGCGCCTGAGTGCGTCTCATGGAGTACTTTTCTATATCGGTGAATACAACTTGCATGTTTGCTATTCGGTTGTGTTTCAACATGATCTCCGACAAATGTTGCGATTCGTCTGCCATCGTTCAGTCTCCTATTCGCCCTAGTATCATTTATATGGCTCCCATGCAGGACGTCAATTGGGATAATCAAAGGTGTCCGGTACATTTTTCTTCTCAAGAGCCCATCAGCCGCCCTGAAGACTCCCGCCTGTCCCCACAAGTCTCTGGTGGGGAGCTATCCTGCTCGCGCCCTAAGGTCGTCCGCTCAAGGTCGCCACTTTACATTATACCTCACGGGGTAAAAAATACCACAAAACGAAAAAAAAAGCAAATTTTCGTCTCTCCCTTCGACTGTGCTCAGAGCTTGCCCTGAACATTGTTGAAGGGATGGTGTCAGCGTTAATCAGTGGCCGACCAAGAAATTGATGATTGACTATTGATTATTCCTCTGTGCTCTCTGTGGCCCCAAAAATCCGTGTAAACCTGTCCTGAGCTTGTCGAACGGACCAGTGTTGATCAGTGTCTAATAACTTTTCGTGCCAATTCGTGGCCAAATTTTTCTCTGCGCCCTCCGCGTTCTCTGCGGTGAATTCTTTTTATTCGTTTATTTTTGTTGACT
>DAOWID010000043.1 GCA_030641115.1 Planctomycetota bacterium
ACAACATGATGAATGTTGCAAAGACAAGAAGTCCTTACGTCCCTTTGTTGCCCTTGCGAGCTCTGCTGAAGGAGTATTACGTTCAATAAAATCTGAACTTGAGGCGGGCTTGGTCGGAAATATCCGATTACAGACACAAGCAGGCATATTCGGGGATTTCATAACCGCTGCTCGTCAGGCACTCGAAGAAAATAATAAGGACGTTGCCGCCGTTCTTGCCTGTGCTGCACTCGAGGATGCACTGAAAAGATATGCCGAGGGGCAGGGTTTGAACGTGTCCGATGCAGATATGTCCCAGGTGATAAACGGATTGAAGTCGCAGGGCGTGCTCAAGGACCCGCAAGCAACAATAGTCCAGAGTTATGTGAAATTGAGGAATAAAGCTTTCCACGCAGAATGGCACAAAATCGAAAAGGAAAGCGTAAACAGTGCTATTGGCTTTACTGAGCAATTCATTTTGAGCAACTTCAGCTAAAACAAATAACTCAGAAACGATAGCATGAATATAATAAT
This sequence comes from Planctomycetota bacterium, assembly GCA_030641115.1. Classification (GTDB taxonomy): domain Bacteria; phylum Planctomycetota; class Phycisphaerae; order Sedimentisphaerales; family Anaerobacaceae; genus DAOWID01. The sequence goes on from DAOWID010000043.1 coordinate 514, forward strand.
ATGTGAGAATTCGTTATGAAAAAATCGTCGCCAGAATCCGATTCGAAAGCCCATGCGAAGCATATTGAGTATCTTCGCAGCATGACCGGCGAGCAACGCCTGAAAATTGCTTTTCAATTGAGCGACAAAGCTCGTCAGGAGCTAATCGCGGAGATAAAGAACCAACAGCCTGGGTCCACAAGACGACAAGTCATAAACGAACTCATCCGAAGATGCTATGGAGAGGGACTTTTCGGAGAAATCGCCGCCGCTAAAGGTTGGAAAGAATGAACGCTAAGAAATTTACCGCCAAATTTATTGTTCTTGATGGTCCCGACGGCTGCGGAAAGACCACGCAATTAGGACTACTTGCAGAATATCTTAACAAGGAAGGTGTCGAGGTAGTTAAGGCCCATGACCCAGGTGGTACTAAAATCGGCGACCAAATACGCCACCTTCTAAAATATGGCGCCAAAGGGGTTATGGATGTTCACACCGAAACCATGCTGTTTATGGCCTCGCGAGCCCAGCTTGTTGCTGAAGTAATTAAACCAGCAATAGAAAAAGGCAAAACTGTCCTCTGTGACAGATTTATCTCATCTACTTGTGCTTATCAAGGGAGTAGTGGATATCCCCTTAAGAAAATAATTGAACTGGGCAAATTTGCGCTTGGGGATGTTTGGCCAAACTTGACAATTATAATTGACATACCTACTAAAGAAGGTCTTGAGCGTACCGGCCGCAAACCACGCCAAAGAAGTATAACAAATCACAAAGATGCTAACCAAAGCCACTTATTTGAAAACACTACCCCCGACAAATTTGATTCCAGATCCTTGGGATACCACCGAAAAGTGAGAAAAGGGTTTTTCATGCTGGAAAAGGAATATCCTGGGGTTGTTAAAATCATCGATGGGGGCAACGCCAGTATCGAAAAAGTTCATGAAAAAATAAAACAGGTCATCATAGAAACCGATTTTTAAGACATGTCACTAAAAGAGATTTTCTGTCAGGACAAAGCGGTTTCGCTTTTGCAACGGGCCTTTGCCTCGGGTAAAGTCCCGCACGCGTACATTTTCGCCGGCTTGGAAGGCGTCGGCAAATTCAAGACTGCCAGTGAATGGGCCAAGCTGCTGCTTTGCAAAGAGCCGACTGTAGAGAACAACTTTGCCGATGCTTGCGACTCGTGCCAGTCCTGCCGGGCCTTCGATGCCGGCTCACACCCGGACTTCAATCACATCTATAAGGAGCTGATCGAATTCACCAGAGAGGGTAAAGGCAGAAAAACTCCCGTTGATCTGCCGATAGACGTCATCCGAGAGTTTCTAATTGAAAAAGTGCCCACGAAGCCGACCCTTTCGCCAAGGAAGGTCTTTGTGGTCAGTGAGGCAGAAAAGCTAAACGCCTCTTCGCAGAACTGCCTGTTAAAAGTCCTGGAAGAGCCTCCCCAATACTGCTGCATAATCCTGTTGTGCACCCGGCTGGAAAGACTTTTGCCGACTACGAAGTCACGATGTCAGATAATCCGATTTGGCCCGATAGACGAAGACAGGATAATCCAGCAGCTAAAAGAAATGAGCACCGAGCAAAAAAAAGCTCAGTATTTTGCCCGTCTTTCCCAAGGCAGTCTGGGCACAGCCTGTCGGTGGGCGGAACTTGAGCTGGCAGACGCAAATCTTTACCAAACAAAACGCAAGCTCGTAAGCTCGATAGCCGAGTACAAACTTGCAGATGCACTGGAACTGGCCCAGCAATTTTTGGACGAAAGTAAGAAAATCGCTGGCGTCTGGGCCGACCTTGACAAGGCCACGAGCAAAACCGACATCAATCGAAGAGCTCAAAAGACCCTTATCCGAATAGTCATATCCGCGCTGCACGATGCAATGGGATCGGATGTCACGCCGGAAAAAGCGGCTATTAACTTCGACCAAAAAGAGCAGATAGAAAAGTTGGCCGGTCGGTTCGACCCGGAGCGAGCCGCCGAGAAAATCGCTGATTCTTATGAGACGCTGCGCGCGGTCGAAGCCGGTGTCAACGAAAAGCTTATTTTCGAGCAGCTATTGTTAAACCTCACTGATTCTGATATAATTGCGAGCAAGTCGTAGTGCAGCTTACCAGTGGTATTAACTGGGAACCTATTCTATCCCGCACCAATTAGGCGTGAGCCTAAGGTTACTTGACGCGGAATAACAAAATGGGAACCCTTTAGGTAACATAGATGTCAGAAAGTTCGGTAACAAAGACCCATTGGCCAGGACACAAGAAATATATGCTGGTGCGCTACAGCCTGGCGAATAGTCTGGGCTTCTTCGAGCACAATGAGACCCAGATACAAAAAATGGCCACACGCGTGGTGGTCAAGACCGACAAGGGCCTTGAATTAGGCTATCTTGTGGGTCAGCTCGCTTCCTACAAGGGGGGAAGATTCAAATTAACTGACGATCAGATAAAAAAATACTTCGATGACAGTAATATCGATTTCTCTCGTGAGCAAGCTGGTAAATTCATACGTTACGCAACCACAGCAGATATAAGCGAAGAGCAGCACCTCCAGAAGATCACGAATGAAGAAATAGAATGTTGCAGACGTTTCGCCAAGGAAATGGACCTGCCGATGAAAATAGTCGACGCAGAGCACATATTCGGCGGCGAGCGCATCATCTTCTACTTTATGTCTGACGGCAGAGTGGATTTCCGCGAGCTGGTCAAAAAGCTCGCACACGAATACCAAACCAGGATTGAGATGCGCCAGATCGGCTCACGAGATGAAGCCAGACTTCTTGCTGACGTGGAAAGCTGTGGACAAGAATGCTGCTGCAGAAGATTTCTCAAACTTCTAAAGCCGGTAAATATGCGCATGGCTAAGATGCAAAAAGCAACTCTCGACCCTTCCAAAATCTCCGGCTACTGCGGCAGATTGAAGTGTTGTCTGCGATACGAAGACAAAACTTACACTGAGCTCAAGAAGAATTTGCCGAAAAAGAACACCAAAGTAAGAACGAAACACGGTGAAGGCAAAATCGTAGACACACAGATATTGACTCAGCTCGTGGTGGTTGAATATGAGAGTGGGGAAAAGGTGGCTCTCGGCGTGGATGAAATCGAGATCATCAGCTCAATTGCAGCTACGAAGAAAAGCCAAGACAGCACCCCGGATGGCAAGAAGCAAGGCAGCAAAGAAGGCAAGCAAGATAAGAAGCGGTAGTCGTTAAGGAATAAGCATGCCCCGCAACATAGTCGTGACATCAGCTTTGCCCTATGCGAACGGCCCGATACACATAGGACATCTGGTTGAGTATCTGCAAACCGATATCTGGATTCGCTTCCAGAAAATGTGCGGCAACCAGTGTCTGTATTTCTGCGCCGATGACACCCACGGCACACCCATTATGATAAGTGCCCGTGCCGTCGGCATCAGCCCTGAGCAGCTAATCGAGCAGATGCACAAGGAGCATGTAGCGGATTTTGACCGCTTTTACGTCGAATTCGATAATTACTATACGACCCACTCACCCGAAAACAGGCGCTTTAGCGAACTCATCTTTAATCGCTTAAATGAAGCTGGCTCAATTGTCAAACGAAATGTCGAACAGACTTACTGCGACAATTGCAGAATGTCACTGCCGGATAGATTCGTCCGCGGTACTTGCCCACGGTGTAACGCGGAGCATCAATACGGTGATTCTTGCGAAGTCTGCAGCACCACGTATCGGCCCGCGGAACTGATTAATCCATATTGTGCAACATGCGGGGCCACACCCGTTCTGAAAACATCCGAGCACTACTTCTTTAAGCTGGCTGACTTCGAAAAGCCGCTAAGGGACCTTATTGCTGGAGGATACACACAAAAATCAGTCGCAAACAAACTTGATGAATGGTTTGAAGCCGGGCTGAAGGACTGGGACATATCACGGGATGGGCCATACTTCGGATTCAAAATACCCGGGGAACAAGACAAGTTCTTCTACGTCTGGCTTGATGCGCCCATCGGATACATGGCTTCGGCCAAAAACTACTGCGATGAAAACAAGCTTGATTTCGACAGAGTCTGGAACAGTAGCGAATATGAGCTCTACCATTTCATCGGCAAGGACATCACGTATTTTCACGCGCTGTTCTGGCCTGCCATGCTAATGGGTGCAGGGTTCAAAATTGCCAACAGGCTTTTCGTGCATGGATTCTTGACCGTAGACGGCGAGAAAATGAGCAAATCCCGTGGAACCTTCATTAACGCACGTACCTATTTGAAATACCTAAATCCCGAATACTTGAGGTACTACTACGCAAGCAAGCTAACTGACACTATCGACGATATAGATTTGAGCACAGAGGATTTCATAAACAAAACTAACGCCGATTTGGTTGGCAGATTTGCGAACCTCGCATCTCGCTCCGGCCCCATGTTGGTGAAAAGACTGGATGCCCAGCTCGGCCAGTTAGATGATAAAGGTGCCGAATTGATCGGCAAGCTAACCGCTGCAAAAGGTGATATTATAGCGAACTACGAGAATCTAAAATTTGCCGCCGTCGTACGGACAGTTACAGCGCTGGCCGACGAGGCCAACCGCTACGTTGAACAGAATCAGCCCTGGGTGACTGTAAGAACCGATTTGGAGAAAACGCGAGCCACCTTGACCGCCGTGATTAACGCTGTGCGCATCCTGACGATATATCTGAAACCCATCCTGCCAAAATATGCCCAAAAAGTGGAGAAATTCCTCAATATCGATAAACTGCAGCTTGCCGATGTGGACAGGACGCTGCAGAATCACAAGATAAACAAGTTTGAACGATTGTTCGAAAGGATTGATAAGGAACAGGTAAGTGCGATGATAGAAGAAAGCAAAGAAGCTCAAAGTGCCGGCCCGCCAGGCCCGGTGAAGGCAGAGGCTGAGCTTGCCGAACCCTTTAAGCCGGAGTGCTCAATCGAGGATTTTGAGAAGATTGATTTGCGAATTGCCAAAGTGGTAAAGGCTGAGCCGGTCGAAGGTGCTGATAAACTGCTACGTCTGGATTTGGACGTAGGCCCACCTCCCGGCCGACAAAAGACGGTTCTTGCCGCGATAGCTCAGGCCTATAAGCCTGAAGAGTTGACCGACAAAACCGTTGTCTATTTTGCGAATCTAAAGCCCAGACAGATGAGATTCGGCCTTTCCGAAGGTATGATTCTGGCAGTCGGCACCGGCGGAAAAGATATCTTTATGCTCTCAGCAGACGCTGGCGCAAAGCCCGGACAGAAAGTGCTTTGACAAAGATTAACCGCGAGCGGCCCAAAGCTCGCAGAGAGCATCGCCTGAATACCAATTGTCCAGGTATCTAACAGGATGAAGACTCCGCTCGAACAAATTGCCGGACGGGACGGCCGATACAGTCCGCAGGCTATCAAGTTCGTCTATGAGGCGCTCGGCTACACCGCAAAAAATGTTGCCAAGGAGCCCCGCCACGTTAGCGGACAGACGCTTTGCGAGGGCCTGCGCAGGTTAGCTATCGAAAAATGGGGCAGACTGGCAATCCTGGTACTAAATATGTGGGGCGTTAAAACCACCCGCGACTTCGGTGAAATCGTTTATCTTATGATAAAGCACAAATGGATGAGCGCTCAGCCGACCGATTCAATCGACGATTTCCACGATGTCTACGACTTCAAAACCGTCTTCAAAGACCAATTCAAATTTTAGGTAACCGTTCGCGGGGCAAATATGCCATTTTATGTTATTGCGAGGCCCGCCTGTGGTCCGCCTACGGCGGATGGCAATCTAAATCGTTACATTTTAGATTGCGAAGCCTGTTGCGAGCGGAGCGAAGCAATCCCACGATCCGAGTTTGCTTCGACACTTTGTGCC
>DAOWID010000103.1 GCA_030641115.1 Planctomycetota bacterium
AGGCCGTGGCAATCTCAATCGTTACATTTTAGGGCATGGTTCAAATAAGCCAGATTCCGGGTAACCTTGCTTTCCTTACTCTATATCGCGTGGCAGCCTCAAATCCGAAGGGTTTGGGGATGGTTCCACTGACTTTGGAGTTTTGCCATCCCCAAGCTATGCTTGAGGCTGCCACCCAGGATTGAACCATGCACATTTTAGATTGCTTCGTCGTAAAACTCCTCGCAATGACCCTAAGAACGCAACTTATACGGCGTGAACGGTTGCCATTGATTAGAGAAATTTTGGGCTTGGAACGGCGATTTTGAGGAATTTTAATTTTTTTTCATTTTTTTGTTGACGTGTCGATTACAAATGTAGTATATTGTATATTACAAGCGTAGTCGTTGTTTAAGGAATTGTACTATGAGTCTGCCCCAAATCTCAGAAGCCGAATGGGAAGTCATGAGACTACTATGGACGCAGAGTCCGTTGACCGCAAACCAAGTGGTCAAAGCATTGTCCACAACAAAGCCGTGGAAGCCCAAGACAATAAAGACTCTGCTGAGTCGATTGGTCAAGAAAAAGGCCGCTGGCTTCGATAGAAAGGGCCGGGAGTACGACTATTACCCGCTCGTTGATGAAGCCGAGTGCGTCAGAGTTGAGAGTCGCAGTTTCCTGCGGCGCGTTTATGGCGGGGCGGCCAAGCCGATGCTTGCCGCATTTATTGAGAACGAAGATCTGTGTACTGAAGACATCGACGAGCTGAGACGGATTTTGGACAAGAAAGGAAATGCGTGAAGATGGAGTATCTGCTGACACGACTGTCTTTCTTGCTCGGCTGGCTGTTGGATTCCACGGTCCAAGCAAGTGTACTAATCTGTCTAATCTTGGTGGTGAAAGGCTTGCTCGGCAAAAAGCTGCCTGTTGGCTGGCACTATTGGCTATGGTTGCTTTTAGTGGCGCGCATGGTTATGCCATGGGCTCCCCAAAGCAGAATAAGTCTTTTCAATTTGACTCCCGACCTGGGAGCCAGAATTGCAAAAAAGGCCATTTACTCGGAAGAAACCCGCCGCGGCGGGTCAACAGTTGCCGCATTTGAAGAAGAAGCTCTGGACGCAACACGTACGACAACACCGGAGGCAGTGGACGCCCGGTCAGCTATGCTCGCGGACGATGAACTGCAGGCGGACCGCAGTTGGCTGGGACCCGCAGAGATACTGGCGCTGATATGGCTGGCAGGGGCACTGGCTCTGGCCGGACGAATTCTCGTGGACAACGTCGGCCTCTGGAGAGCCGTCAAGTACCAGCGAGCGGTGACAGATCAGAAGGTCCTCGATCTGTTGGAGGACTGCAGGCAGCAGATGGGAGTAGGGACACTTCTTGGCCTTGTCGTCACGGACAAGGTAAAAGGACCAGCGATTTTTGGTTTTGTTCGACCGAGACTGCTCTTACCCGGGGGGATGGTAGAGACGTTTAGTCTCGAGGAATTAAGGTACGTCTTTCTTCACGAGCTGGCGCATTTGAAGCGACATGATATCGGTGTTGGGTGGCTGGTGGCCCTTTGCCAGATTCTGCACTGGTTCAATCCCTTGGTATGGTTCGCCTTCTTTCGCATGCGCATGGACAGAGAGTTGGCCTGTGATCAACTGGCCCTGTCGAAGATCAACGTCAAGGAGTCCGAGGGATACGGCCGGACAATAGTCCGTGTGCTCGAGACTTTCTCACAAAGCCGCCGGCTGGTTGCTTTGGCAGGCGTATTGGAAGACAGATGTCAATTGAAAAGGAGAATTAAGATGATTACAGGATTCAAAAGAAGCACGTACAGATGGCCCGTGTGGGCTGTGGTTCTGCTGGTCGTACTTGGCTGCGTAGTATTGACAGACGGACGTTCGATAGGAAGGAACCCCAAATTACTGAACGAGGTGGTACCGCCGAACTTGCAGAGAAATCTTGTTCTATACTACCCATTCGATAGGGTCAGGGCAGCCAAAGCGGTGGACGTTTCAGGCAGAGGTCTTGACGGCATTGTAAGCGGCGCCAGGTATGTGAGAAACGGCATGACAGGAGGAGCCATGTCCTTCGATGGCAAGAATGACCGCATAAGTATACGGCGTGTGTCTCTGGATGCGTTTAGTTTTTGTGCTTGGATAAAGCCGCGACAAACCAGAGACAATAACACCCGCACACTTTTTGTTCTCGATGGGGCCAGAAACAGGTGCGCTTTGGAGGTCAACAATAGAGGCGATGCCAAGATTCGCGTCACAAGTGGTAACTCCGGTTTCGAATCGAATCATTTTGGATGGAACGCCTTCAAAAACGACTGGATACACATGACGGTGGCTTATGACGAAGGGACCTTTAGGGTCTACAGGAATGCGGAACTGCTGGGAACAACATTCACGGACATCGGTAAAGGCACTAACGCATTGTATATCGGCGGAGCACACAACTATGAAGGACGCACATGGCACGGGCTGATAGATGAAGTGGCACTATTCGACCGGGCACTGTCACCTCAAGACGTCGCGCGAGTCTACGGCATGATGGGCTCTGCCACGGATGCAGCGCAGACCGACAACAGGATCAAACGAGCAAGGTACTACCTTGAAGAATTGGTCAGAGCCAAAAACGCAGAAGACTGGAGCTCGGCCAACAAATGGGCAAAACGGTTGCGCGAGGTCTCTGAAGAGCTCAAATCGGCCGTCAATATCGACACTATTCGCACTGAGCTTGAGGCCGGCGGAGAACTGAATGAGTCCCAGAGAAAGAGACTCGAAGAACTTGAGCAGGCCAGGCAAGTGATTGAAGACCGTGTCCCAAATGGCATTGAGAGGGAAGGACTGAATAGGACCATATTCAGGGTCGCGGAGTTGAGCGATGAACTCATTGAGGCACTTGACTTGCAGGACAGAGAGCTTGCAGATGAAACCTGTGATCAGTTGCGGCGACAGTGGGACAGGCTTGCGTACATGCTCGGAGAGGACCCCAGAAGCAGGTACGCCAGGACCGGGAGCGGCTTTGCGCCGGGAGGTGGAGGCTTCGCCGGAGGCGCGGGCGGTGGGGGCTTTGGCGGCTTCGGAAGTGTCAGTGGCAGCTTTCGTGGTAGCAGCAGTGGCGGTGGGTCCTTCAGTGGAGGCGGCGGTTTCGGCGGTCGTGGCCCCGGAGGCAATCCAAGGCAGACTATGGCAAAGATGAGACTGCAGATCTTGACACAGCGGGCACACTTCGCGTATAGCGGATTGCAGATGTTGCCCAAGTTCATTGAAACGGACAACTGGATTGGAGCGGAAATGGGAGTCAGGCGTCTGGATGATGTGTTTGCGGAATTCAAGTCTATCCTCAATCTTGACGTATCTGGCAAAAAAATAGATGCAGCGCGTCCACGGCGCACGGGACCAAGATACAGTTTGGAGGACATCAAGCAAATCAAACAGGCCATTGAGGACCTTGCTGCCAATGAAGCCGAGAGAAAGAGAATCCGCACCGTGGTGTTCAAGATCGCGCAGTTAAGTAACAAGCTTTCTGATGCCACCCGTGACAAAGATGCCAACCGCGCGACCGAGGTCCACGAGCAGCTTGGGAAAGAGTGGAAGAAATTCGAACGGATTTTTGGCCGTAGAAAGCATTTTGGCGGAGGATAGCAAGAGCGGATTCCTGCACATCCCCGCTGGTGGCGCGCCTTTAATGGGAAAGCGCGTACATGATAATATTTATTCCCATTTGAATGGCTTTTTCGTAGCTCTCCCTGCCGAATTCGTGACCCAGGCTGTCACACCAGCCACAGTGAATATCAGTGGAGCTCAAAAAGACAGCAAGTCGGTCTTCCACAAAGACTCCCCTGGCTCCGTGATTCTGGCCGTGCATATACGGCAGGCGGGGGTTGTACGGACGTCTCTTGTGCTCCAGACTTGGCAGACCCGTATCACCAAGGTCGTAAACGTTGTGAAATACTTCATGTTCCGGCGGTACTCGTCTTACAGCTCCGCGTCCAAAGGCCTCTTCCAGCAATTTGTACGAGCTCTGATAGAAGAAATCGCCGCCTGAGCCGACAACGCAGTCATCCATCAGCAAGAATCCGCCTCGCAGGATGTACTGGCGCAAATTGTGCTTCTGGTTCTCACTGAACTTGTAGGGGTTTTCCCCGGTCATAAACAGGAAGGGGTATTTCTGCAGTTCTTTCAGCTTATCGAAGGTGACGACCGCGTTCAACTGACCTGGCTTGGCATATTGCGGCTGCCAGTTACTTGTTCCTTTTATGGGCTTGATTTTGCATCGGACTACCGAGCTGAACTCTTCCAACAGATTCGCATCTCCGCCGGGCCGAACGTTCCACACGTCAGGTCCTTTGCCTCTGCCCTTGAATGGCTGTTCAACAAATTCAACCCTCGGCATGATGAAGTCATAGCGGTCGACGTCTTCTTGCCGCCGGGTATGTGTTGCTGCTCTGACCGCTGCACCAAAGCCACAAGGTGACAAGGCAGCTCCCACAGCCACGCTGCCTGCCGCCTTCAAGAATTCCCTGCGGTTGGTGGTTCTATTCTTGTTGCTCATCGGCGACCTCCTTCAGCTTCTCGGGCGAGAGAAAGAGCTGTGAAGCTATCAGGCCATCTCCACCACTCTGTCTATATTTCCACGGCTGCCGGCTCGGAATCCCATCTGCGTTGTCTTCCAATAGCGGGGTCTCGGTTCTGAACAGATGTCGTTGACCGTACCATTCGTCCAATCGCCTCGAGACCAGAGTGAATGCCTCCAATAGTGACACCCTGCTATCGCCGTCGGTGTCGCTGCTACTGTCAGTCAGTGCCGGAACAAAGTACTCGCCAAATCTTGTGCTGTAATGCTGTTGGCCTGTGCAGCCGGCTATGACAGTTCGGCCCTTCCCAGTCATGTCCTTGATGGCCAGGCCCGCGGCTGGACAATCCAGCACAATCAATTTTGAAGAGGCACTGATCCCATTTAGCCAGTGGGCCAATTGCTCGTGTGTTATATCTTCGCCGGGCAGGTTAAGACGCAGCTTTTTGGCTACAGCATTAGCCTGGCCAACGTAGTAGAATATGAATCTATCTGCGGGCCTGGCATGTTTGGACAGCCCTTGCATTGCTCTTTTCAAGTTCTCGGCAGTGGATGTTCTTGAGTCTTTGTGGATAGATGAGCTTCTATCCACGAATACAGACATGTGGTCAGGTTTGACTTTACAGCTCTTGAGGAAATAACTGCGGAGGTTTGACATCACCATATCCTTAGCGCGCTGTTGTGTCGGTTCTTTGATAATTCCACCGACAATGAGCACATACGTGTCACCCTCTTCTGTAGGACCGCTACCTTGGTGGCCACCTGCCGCTACAGGCATCACAGATTCGACCAGGCATATCAACGTGACTACAGCAACTATCTTTTTCATGTTTGCCATCCCAGTCATCAGACAAGTCCAATGGCTCGCCTCAGAAACCAGCCCACGCTAAGAAGTAAACATAGAATCAGAAGCAAAGGCCAGTTGGGCCAGGCACTGGCTATCCGGGTTGTGCTGGCCAACCTCACTCGAGCCTTAAACACCTGCGAGATGTTCTTGTCAATATCGTCTATGTGAACGTACCTGCCGCCAAGTCTCTTGGCCAGGGCCTTGAGGAACACCTCATCCAGCTCGACATCTGTCATTTCGTTTCGGGCCGGAGGCAGATTCGCAGCAATTGTCTTTTCGCCAAGGAACACACCATTCAGCTCAGCCTGGGCCGTGGCGACGATCGCCTGGTCCCCAACGTCCTCGACTTCCACAGCGTAACGTCCTCGATTCGCCTGGCGCATGCTGAGTACGCGCTTTCCAATACGCAGTAGCACATTTGCACCGGCAACAGGGACAAACGACTTGTCACAGACGTATGCGCTGAACTTCACCTTGCCTGGCTGCTCGGCCACCCGCTCTACGAAGAGTTCCACACCAGCTTCACGATGCGACGTGCTGCCCAAATAGGCTGTCAGTCCTGACATGATTCTATACAACAATCCACCTTCAAGGTCTTGGCGATACCACTGAAACAGCCGCGACGCATTGAGTAAACAGACCTTGCCTCGGCCGACTCGATGAACCGAGACTATCGGCGTATCCTGTACAACAGCCAACGTCGAAGCAGCGGGCTTCGTGTCGGCAATCCTGTAAAATGCCGACCCGCCATTGGCGGGCTCATCATGGTCCTCCAAGTCGGCTGCGCTTATCACCCCGCTATCAATTCCTTCAGCCGTAAGTTCGATCTCACCAACGTCAGGCGAATTAAGACTCTGCTTGTCGGCATCAAAGATGACCGGAAGAAGAGACCTGATTTTCGTGTTCTTCCAACTGGCCGGGCCATACTCACCGCGGCCCGGAAGTAGGATCAGTCCACCACCTCTGTCCACCACAAAGCTATATAGCCCATCAATCTGCGAATCCTCGAACTTGTTTAGATCGCAGGGTCCAAGAATCAAAACGTCGTACCGGCAGAATCCTTCGCGGTCGCCGGGCAGTCTTGTATAGCCACACGCACTTGCCGCGCTGCCGGCCAATCCGGGTATCTTGATCGCAGCCAGTCCCAGATCCAGATCGACCTTGCTGTCTCTGGCCAAAGCCTGTCTGATCTTGCCGACATTGAAATTGGCCCTTTGTGAATAGAAAAGCACCTTTACTTTCTTCTCTTGGCCGACCTCAACCAGGGTACTTCGCTGGTTGTTTGCCAGATTCGTTTCCTGCTCGATAGTCTTCGCGCGGGCCGAAAGTGTGTGGCTGCCAAGTCTATCCGCGCTGACCGCGAACTCGACCGTTACGTCGTTACTCTGGGAGTGCAAATCGTGCTGCTTGTGCTGCCTCTGCGCAAATGCCTCTGCGGCATACTGCTTCGAGTCGACCACTGTCCCATCTTTGAGCAGCTCAACCGTTATAGGCTGATCGCCAAGATTCCTCGCTGTGAGCACAACCTGCACGTTGTAGGCTGTGTCAATCACAACCCGCGCGGGTGAGACTATCGATTTGATCGCTATGTCACTTTGTGGTTTCTTTGGGCCGACACCTACGACGATAACCTGTAAGTCCTTTCTCTGAAGAGGCAGATACGAGTGCAAATTCTTGTTGCCAACCTGACCGTCTGTAAAAACCACAGCGCCTGCAACCCTGCTATTTGCGACCGCAGCGCTTTCGTTGAAGTTTTCGTCTGGCTGAAGACTGCCGGCCCGGCGATTCTTCCGGGCCGATCCCGACCTCGATCTGCACGCGACCATCGCCGGTAAACGTGTGGAGACGCCTCTGGGACCGGCTGCCGGGCCGCATACCCAGCTTGCCCAGAACATCGTGCTGGGCTGGCTCGCCGGGGCGCGGTCCTTCGAGCTGAAGACGGTGCAGATACTCG
>DAOWID010000396.1 GCA_030641115.1 Planctomycetota bacterium
AAGGAGTCCCAAGGACTAACCACTATTCACATAATGTAACATTCTTGCCCATTTCTCCGGAGTCGAAAATGTGAATCTTTTGCAGGTCAATATGTATTTTGACGGTGTCACCTACGTTCAGCCCAAGGTGAGGGTCGATGCTGGTGACAAAACCCGGACCGGTCTCACTGGTTAGGTGAACATCCGTTCTGGTCCCCAAGTGCTCAACTGCATTAACAGTTGCAGTAATAATATTGTCAGCATGACCAATGAATGGATGCAGAGAGAGATGCTCTGGTCTTACACCCAGGACCATTTTCTTGTCACGATAATTAGCTAACACCGCTTTTGAGGGTTGAGGTAATTTGATGGTCCGCCGCGGCGGACTGTCGAACACGAAACAAGCAGTATCGTTTCTGAACTCGACACGGCCTGCGAAGAAGTTCATGGGTGGCGTGCCAATGAAGCCGGCGACAAATCTGTTGACCGGCTTCTCATAAACTTTCATCGGAGCACCGACCTGCTGAACCATGCCGTTGCGCATCACACAAATTCGGTCGCCCAAGGTCATGGCCTCGGCTTGGTCGTGGGTGACATAAATAGAGGTAGCCTGCAATTTATTGTGCAGGGCTTTGAGCTCCGCTCGAGTGGATACCCGCAGTTGAGCGTCCAGATTGCTCAGAGGCTCGTCGAACAAAAAGGCCTTGGGATTTCGAACAATGGCTCTGCCGAGGGCGACCCTTTGGCGTTGACCACCGGACAGAGCGTTTGGCTTTCGATTCAGCAAGTGGTCAATGCCAAGTAAGCTCGCAGCCTCTCCGACGCGTTTACGTATCTGCAGCTTGGGGAACTTTCGCATTTTAAGAGCAAACGCCATATTCTGATAGACGGTCATGTGTGGATACAGGGCGTAATTCTGAAACACCATAGCGATATTGCGGTCTTTCGGCGGAACATCGTTTACTAAGGTCTCTGCGATATAGATATTTCCGGAGGTGGGTTTTTCCAGTCCGGCGATCATCCTTAAAGTGGTGGTTTTGCCACAGCCGCTCGGCCCTACGATCACCATGAACTCGCCATTGGCTACATCCAGACCGAAGTCAGAGACCGCGATGACGTCGCCATCAAAGATTTTGGTGACATTTTCTAATACAACGCGAGCCATAATCTTGTTTCAACGAAGAATCAAAATATATTGCGTCTTAACCGGCGCTTTGCTCGCCAGGCGAAAACATAGCCTAAGAACATGTAGGACACCATGCAGATCAGCATCCAGATCGTCGCTTCAGAAGCATTGCTGCAGTGAACACCCGCCCAATCATAATTACCTGCGTGGCCTCTTGTGACAGTGGCGTCCATAACCACAACGGCGTGGACAAAAGGGTTAGTGTTCATGCAGGCTTCCGCCAAATCGTTATCCATGTAGTGAGCCTCTGCAGTGAGAAACAGCAGCACGGGCATGAGGCCCCAGATTGCTCCCGCCAAGGCAAAATTGGCAATTACGGCCGCGGTTGTGTGTTTGAAGCGAGAGCTGAAATAAAGGCCAGTACCGCAGAGAAATGCAACAATCCAGGCTACCAGAATGACCATCTGGACGAAAGCGATCGGTTGGATAATACCTGCCAGAATGAAGAGGATAAGATGTCCGAACAGAAAAAGCCAGATGCCAAGGCAACGGCGCAAGACGCCGATGAACTTGCCGAATATTATTTGCCAATCGCTTAGCGTAGTAGCCAGCAGCAGCGGCCAAGAACGAGATTCCTTTTCAGAAGTGATGCAGGTAGCGGGAAGAATAATAGTAAACAGCACTCCCAGACCTGTAAATATAGCCGCATACATCATATGGACCTCCTGCTGACGCAGCTCGTTCTCCGCGTGCCAAAGGCCATAGGTGACAAACAGAACCACAAGAGAAACAAATAGGACGACGCAGGCGGTAATTTTGTGACCTCGAAACAGCGGAGTCCGCAGTTCTCGCCAGATAGTTGGTGAACCGTTGATACGTCTGATCCGTCCGACTGATTCTTCCGAAATGGCGCTTTCAAGTGAGTTTTTCTTACGAAAGCGACTTCGGCGTCTGGTGGTGCCCAACTGGCCGGTGGCCTGGCGCAAGGCCACCTTGCGAACCATGACGATCGACAGGAACAACACAACAGCGGAGGCGGCCAGCATTATGCCGCAGTGTGGAGGCCAGGACGACATGGACATGCCGCCCACTCCGCGTGGGTCGATCATCTCGACGGTATGGAAAGCCATAATGCCGCAGGGATTCGGATAAAAGAGTGCTGCTGTGAGCCTATCTTTGGGCCAATGCCCGGTTATTGCGTGGTAGGCCATGCCGGTCAAATACGGCAACAGGGCGAAGAGCACGCCGTATGTCAGAATAGTCAGAATGATGACGACATAGGCTCTTCGGCTGAATATGGAGAAGAACAAGCTGACTGAGCCGACAAAAATGACGGCTGTAAGCGTGATACAAAGGCCGGAGATAACATAATTCCAGGGTACGCCTCCGAAGACACGGACAATGGCCAACAGCGGTAAGCTGATAGCCAAGAACAAGATCAACTGCAACAATTTGCTGAAGAGTTTTCCCATGACTATCTGAAAGCTATTGATGGGCGTGGTCATGAGTAAGCCGAGAGTGCGATTGTAAATTTCATCGCTTATTGAGGTGCTAAGCATGATGATGGCGAGAAGCTGGGTGGCACCGAACTGAAACCAAACAATGAATATGATTATCATTTGTCCGGCCCTGGCCATCCGTGAGACTCGAACCAGCGCGGAACCACTATATCGCACCTCTTGGAGCCAAACCAGAACCAAGAAGATGGTCAACAAGGCGAGGTAAGCGAAGCGCAGAGCGTAGTTTCTCCGTCGTCGACTCGATACTCGCAGCTCCTTGTCAAAGATGGGTCCTGTTAGCCAGGAAAGGCTGAGAAATTGCGAAACGAAACGTATTAAAGCAGCAGGCATATTCATCCAAACTCTTGTTAGAAGATATTGCGTCTGAATCGACATTTGGCGCGCCAGGCAAAAAGAAATCCTACGAAAATGTAGACAACCGCGGTAATCAGCAGAATAGCCGTTAAAGGCCCGACTTGAAGTATATCACGATCATAGAACGCGTAGTACTCAAGGCCAGATAGTCCTGCGCGTGCGCTATACCTTCCGCAGGCTCCACCCACGATAATAACGGCCTGGACCATGGGATTTGCCCACATGCATGCCTTGGCAAGACCGCTGTCCCTTGTAATTGCTGCCACCAGTCCAAGCAGCATAGGAGTGATGGCCCAGAGCAGCAAGGCGAGGGCAAAGCTGGCAACCACCGCTGAGGTAGTCCGCTTAAAACTTGCGCTGAAATACAAGCCGGAACCGGTAATGAAGATTACGAGCCACGCAACGAGCATGAGCAAATGAACTATGACAATCGGATGAATATATCGGGCCAAGACAAAGAGCATAACGTGGCCGGCCAACAGAAGCCAGATGGGAAGACACCGGCGAAATATCGCCAAAGCCTTTCCCAAAAGGATCTGCCAGTCGTTCATGGAAGTAGCCAATAGGATAGGCCAGGAACGTGACTCCTTCTCCGATGTGATGCTGGTAGCTGAAAGCACCATGGTGATAATTAATCCTACGAGTATGAACAGCAAGGTGTATAGAATATGAGTGGAATCTGCGTCCAAACATCTTGTATTGCTACATATTCCATAGGTTATCAACAGAGCAACAATTGTTGCAGCGAGGCCGATGATACCGTTTTTTCTGTCGGGGCCCTGGATCGTTGGCGCCCTTAGCTCCTTCCAGAGGACAGGTAGGCCTGTTACGCGTCTGATGGGCCCGACAGACTCCTCTGGTTTGCTGCTCTGAGGGGATGAATTTTTTCGTTTGCGGCGTTGTCTGTGTCTTGAGACGAAGTCAAGCTGTCCAGTTGCCTGGCGCAGCGCGGTCTTTCGCACCACCTTTACAGACCACGCTAACAGCGCAGCTGAGGCGCCTAACATGAGCACACAATGCAGTGGCCAATGAAAGAAAGGTATCGCAGCAGCGGCACGCGGAGACATCATCATGCTCGTATTGAGAGACATAACCGTGAAAGGATTACAAAGCATAAATGCAGACGCCAACAGCGGAAGCTTTGGTAGAGAGATGTTCCACAACCACGGTCTTGATAGAGCTAAGACCACGCCAGGAATAAACACATAAAGAACAGCGAGGGTAAACGCGGTTTTGACAATGACTACATAGGCCCGCCGGTTGCCGATGGACAAGTGCATGCTGAGCGAGCCGGCAAAGATAACAGCCGTAAGCGTTATGCAAAGGCTGGAGAGAACGTAACCCCACGGTACACCGCCGAGGACGCGGATGATGGCCAGGAGCGGCAAACTTATGGCCAAAAGCAAGATTAGCTGCAAAAGCTTGCTGAAGAGCTTTCCCATGACGATTTGAAGGCTGTTGATTGGTGTGGTCATCAGTAAGCCGAGCGTGCGGTGATAGATTTCGTCGCTGATGGCGGTGCTGAGCATGACAATGGCAATCAGTTGGATGGCAAAGAACTGGAACATGACGATGGTGCTGATTATGGTCTTGCCGGCCACCGCCATTCGCGACTTCTGGTATGCCCCGGATGCTGGGTTGGCGCCAGGCAGGGTCCCTCCATATTTAACTACGCTGAGCCAGACCATAACAACGAAGACGGTCAGAGCGATTACGTACACAGAGCGCAGAATGTAGTTCCTTCTTCTGCGGCTGGACACGCGCAGCTCCTTATCCAATAGCGGCCCGGTCAGCCAGGAAAGGCGCAAGAAACGTGAAACTGAATTTACCAGAGCGTCGCTCATATTCATCCAAAGGTCTATTAGAAAATGTTGCGTCTCAATCGGCGTACCGCACGCCGTCCTAAGAACAGGCCTATCCCTGCTTGAATCAAGCTGAAAGTGACTGTCGTAGAATAGTGTACCCAATAGAAGGCACTCGGATTCGCCGGGGAGTACAGACGCGCTACCGCCATATAGAGCAGAATGCGCAAAGGATTGAACATGCCACAGAAGAGATAGCTCACCGCGAGATATGAGCCAACTGTTGCGGCAATTGCTGCGGCAGCGGTCCTAAAACGCACCCCGAAATATAAACCGCTGCCAATCACAAACAGGACAGAGGCCACAAGGCCAGCGACAATAACAAGGAAGCTGCCAAAGATCTGTGGGAACTTGTACGTGCCAGCACGAACGTAGAAGATACAAAGCAGGGCTAAATATAGTAGCAGCAGAGGAATGGTCCTTCGAAATGCGGCAATTGCCTTGCCTCGGACAATCTCTCTATCGGCCAGCGGTGTCGCCAGCAGTATAGGCCAAGTTCGGGCCTCCTTCTCCCCGGCTATGCTGCCGGCAGACAAAACAGCCAGCCGAATCATAACAACCAGATAGAGGCCCGATACAAGGTAGTATGCAAAGAAGATAATGTTCTTTGGAGAAAACAAAAGTAGAATAGCAGTCAGAAAGAAAAGGCCTATTAGCAAAACGGATATTGCAGCGCCCCTCTCCTTACCTCCGAGAAAACCTTTGCGCATCTCCTTCCAGACTATTGGGGAAACTCCGATCGGTATAATAGAGCCGACCGGAGATTGTGAACCTGTATTGTCGATGTTACCGCTGTCTTTTCGTTTCTCCGCAAGGAGTCCCAAGGACAAAGCTCGCCAGGACCAGAGCTTGCCAGGCTGACCAAACGCTTCGCACAAAGCGGCTTTTCGCACCCGCCACACCGATATAGTTATCAGAACGGCCGTAACAGCCAACATAATCAGACAGTGCACCGGCCAGGAGAAAAACTTAAGGCCTCTGCCTGGAATCGAGAACACCGCACTTGTGGATCTGAACAGGGCCCAGAACGGATTGGTCAGAGCGATTACGGATTGCGTCATCTGCTGATCAAATATCCCCACCGCTGCTAACCAGGTGAATAAGCCAGGCAAGGCTCCGAAGATCAGCAGGTATCCCACGATGGTTATTAGAATAACGTTGTGGGCATGACGATAGGTCATTGACAGCAAGAGACTTAACGAGCCTGCAAGAACGGCAGCAGTCAGGGTAATACAGACGCTCGAGACTATGTAATCCCATTGCACGCCCCCAAAGACGCGGACAACTGCCAATAGCGGCAGACTTATTGCCAAGAGTAACATCAACTGCAGCAGCTTGCTCAGTAGCTTGCCAAACACGATCTGGAAGCTCTTAATCGGCGTTGTCATCAGCACACTCAGCGTGCCGGTGCGGATTTCATCATTGATAGAAGAACTAAGCATAATCACGGCGATCAGTTGGGTGACAAGAAATTGAAACCAGACAGTGGTGGTGATTATGTACTTGCCGGCTTGCGACGATCGCGAGGCCAGATAGACCGCTGAGCCGGAACGGCCGATACCGAAAATAGAGTACCATATAGATAAGATGAAAACGCTCAACAATATGATATAAGCGGAGCGAAGAACGTAGCTTCTTCGTCTGCGGCTGGAGACACGCAACTCCTTATCAAAGATGGGTCCGGTCAACCACGCAGGGTTGATCCATTTTGAAAAAGTGTTAATTGATCCCGCGGTCATATACGACTCTAAATGTCACCCTCTACGTCCAGTTGGAATCTGCCGATGTACCCATTGGCTTTAGTGCTACAGCGCTGCTTGAACTCTGGCTGACGTTGATAACAGCTTGTTATATACGCAGTTATGGCAATTATGTTAAATCCTAAATCCTAATAGCTAACCCGGACGAGCCGGAACCAAAGAGGGTTGGATAAAACGCTGACGCCTCAACGAAACCGCCTTCTGCTCATAGGCATCCATCCGTTTCGCACGACCGCAATCTCCCTCCCACCCTCTTTCGAGGGAGAGAGATTGCTTGTTCTGAAAACAAAAAGCTTCGCCTCTGCTGCCGGGTCGATCAAACGCCACGCCAAATAAAAAACGATTTGGCATGTTGTTTGAAGCGCCCC
>DAOWID010000033.1 GCA_030641115.1 Planctomycetota bacterium
GGGATGAATACCATACTCACCTGCAATCTGGTTGACCGTCTTGTGTCCAGCAATCGCCTCGATTGCCACTCTCGCCTTGAACTGCCCTGTGTGTCGTTTACGCTGTGCCATAATAGCCTCCACATCCATGCTACCATACCACAGCAACACTACCTTATCTACTGGTCTGAAAATCCGGGAGTATTATAGTTGACTACTCTGTGTCTCTCAAGTTTTTAGTTGTGGTTTTTGGCCTCTAATCGTGTATCATTCAAGTTTATTGAAGAAACAGTCGAGTAAATGTAAGGGCGAAGAAGCTCAAAAATTCGTAAGCGTTCACGGGGTATAAGTTGCCTTTGTGCGGTCATTGCGAGGAGTTTTATGACGAAGCAATCCAAAATGTAACGATTGAGATTGCCACGGCCTTTGAAAAAGGCCTCGCAACGACATAAAACGCCACATTTGCCACGTGAACGGTTACAAAAATTTTCTATTCCTTAGCAGTGATTGGCTAACCGAAAATGACAGCAGAGGATCATACAAGTCTCGAACACTATCTGCGTAACGAAAATGCAGAATTGCGTGAGAACAACGATGAATTCAAACTGCCGGACGTAATCGGAATCTTGCCGGTACGAAACGTCGTCGCCTATCCAGGCACTGTAACGCCGTTAGCAATAGGCCGAGATAGAAGCAAAGCCCTCATTGGCGACACGAAGGCCAACGAATCCGTGATTGGCCTTATCACACAACGCAATCCGGATACCGATAGGCCAAATTTCGATGACATTTATTCGGTGGGGACTACTGCATCGGTCCTCAAAATTGTCATGATGCCCCAGGGCACAATCAATATCATCGTTCATGGCATCGCCCGCTTCAAAATTGTAGCAACCGTGGCTGCCGAGCCATATCTAAAAGCGAGAGTTGAGCTGCTCGATGTCAAAGCTAAAATCACCAAGAAGCTGAAGGCACTTATCGTCAGTGTCCGCCAGACGGCCAACCGCGTCATCGCGCTGAGTCCTAACGTCCCCGAAGAAGCATCTGTGCTGCTGGAAAATATCGAAGACCCATCCGCATTGGCTGACTTTTTAGCCGCTAACCTTAGCCTCGACATCAAAAAGAAGCAGGAACTGCTTGAAGAACTCGACCCAGCCAAACGGCTCGAACAACTCTCCGTCGTCCTCGCGAGCCAATTGGAGGTCCTCGAGCTGAGCCACAAAATCCAGGGCCGAGTCAGAGAATCGATTGACAAGAGTGAGCGCGAATATTACCTGCAGGAACAGCTAAAGGCCATCCAGTCCGAGCTTGGCCAGCAGGACCTTAGAACCGAAGAGCTAAAGGAAATCCGCCAGAATATTTCAAAGGCTAAGATGCCGAAAAAGGTCGAAGCCGAAGCCCTTCGCGAACTCGACAGGCTAAGCAAGATACCGCCTGCCTCACCCGAGTACAGTGTCATCCGTACCTATCTGGACTGGGTCTGTGAGCTGCCCTGGTCCATACAAACCAAAGACCAGCTTGACATCAACAAAGCCGAGCGAATACTCAACCGCGACCATTATGACCTGACCAAGGTTAAAAAACGCATCCTTGAATTCCTCGCCGTCCGCAAGCTGAATCCAAGGGGCAAGAGCCCGATACTTTGTTTTGTCGGCCCGCCCGGCGTCGGCAAAACCTCGCTCGGCAAATCCATCGCTCGTGCCATGCAGAGAAAATTCATACGCATATCGCTCGGCGGTATGAGAGACGAAGCCGAGATCCGCGGGCATCGAAGGACCTACATCGGTGCCCTGCCCGGAAGAATACTGCAGGAACTCAGGAAGTGCGGAAGCAGAAATCCCGTGTTTATGCTCGATGAATTAGACAAAATTGGCGCCGACTTCCGAGGCGACCCCGCAAGTGCCCTGCTGGAGGTGCTCGACCCCGAACAAAACTTTAGCTTCTCTGACCACTACCTCGACCAGCCTTTTGACCTGTCCGCAACCATGTTCATAGGCACCGCAAATTATACCGAGCCGGTCCCCCCTGCCCTGCGCGACCGAATGGAAGTCATTGAGCTGCCCGGCTATACCGAAACCGAAAAACTCAACATCGCAAAAAAGTATCTCATCCCCCGTCAGCTTAAGGAGCACGGCCTAAAGAAAACGCAACTGACAATAAAAGACGAAGCAACACTTGCACTGATTGGAAGCTATACGCGCGAAGCTGGCGTGCGAAACCTCGAAAGACACATCGCCGCCGTCTGTAGAGCTGTCGCCACACAAATAGCAAAGGACGAAAAGGCGCAGGCGACTATCACCAGAAAGGACGTTGCCAAGGTCTTGGGACCCACGCAATTCGAGTCGGAACTGGCCCTGCGGACCGGAATACCCGGCGTCGCAACCGCATTGGCCTATACGCCGGTCGGCGGAGAGCTGCTCTTCATCGAATCGGCATCCATGCCCGGCAAAGGCCAGCTACTACTGACGGGCCAAATCGGCGATGTCATGAAGGAAAGCGCACAAGCTGCCTTTTCCATCGTTAAAGCAAACACTAACAAACTAAAGATTGATGCCAACAAATTCACCAAATGCGACTATCACATTCACGTCCCCGCAGGAGCGATTCCCAAGGATGGCCCAAGTGCCGGCGTCGCAATGTTCACTTCGCTGGTCAGCCTGCTTCTCGGCCAGCCAACTCGCCCGGACGTCGCGATGACCGGCGAAATAACCTTACGAGGCCTGGTCTTACCCGTTGGCGGCCTAAAGGAAAAAATCCTCGCCGCCAAACAAGCCGGAATAAAAACCGTCATCCTCCCCGCCCGCAACAAAAAAGACCTGCCCGATGTCCCCAAAGAAGCCAAAAAGGGCCTTACGTTCGAATTCGTCAAGAACACCGCCGACGCGCTCAAGATCGCCCTGAATGCCAACTAAGTCTTTATCCTAAACCTGTCCCTGACTTCACTTATGCATAAAACAATAAAAAGTCTTCTAAAATGTATACGGCTATTCATATTTCCAATATTTCTCTTCGGGCAGTTCCTTGACTGAGACACTATCTTCTTGTATTTCAAACTTCAAGACTTCTTTAAGAACCTTCCAATCAGAACTCACGGAACACTTGGCAATGCCCGAAATATCTGCAGTATCAGAAACTGTGCCTCTATACTCCTCCCACACCATATACCAGTCTTCGGACGAATCTATAGATGCAGATGAGTGGTCATCCATTCTTACATGTGCTGAGTAATCTACCTTTGCCTCAAATGCTATCGCAACCTCATTTTCTCCAATGTGTATTACTCTGATATCGTTAATAGTAACATCATCCACCTCTATATCTTCGACATCAGCCTCATAATCATCTTCATGATAAAATGACCGATCGGGAAAATCTTCCTTTATCTTTTTTACAATTAAAATCGGGTCATCTTCAATGACCTTTTTGACTTCTTCGACTCGCTTATCTACTGAAAGTATCAATTCAGTAAGTGCTGATATAGAGGAAAAACATAGCAATTCAGTGTAACGACAACAAGCTTTTTCAAAATCCTTATCCTTAGAAACCACAGCAATAGAAGTTCTATTCTTTCTGGCATAAGATACTAAAGCTGCCAATGCGATCGCATCGGGAAACTCCTTCCGTTTCTTTCCTATACCAAATGGAGCCCATTTTCTATCATACCAACACATAATCTCTTGTAAACTCACACCTTCGTAGCCAAGTTCCTCCACCTTAAAATGCCCAATGAATTCGTTCAACTCATCGTTAGCTATCTTTCGTAGATGAAAAACAACCGAGTCATCCCTACGTTTGAATGGCCATTTTTCCCACTTCATTAGAAATGGAGCTCTTCGCTTCGCATTTTCAAGTATCTTAATCACTTCTTCTGAACGTTCTTCGATGTGGCGCTCGATCTCTCGCCTTGTTGGATCTGGCAGCAACAAAATTATGCTCTTATCTTCTATAACTTCAAGAAAAGCTGACATAGAAGCAGAGGAGAAGTTATAGTTTTGCTCATCAAAAATGCTTGTGTCTATAAAAATTGCGGTCGGGAGTGACATATCTTTTGTAAAGTATATTCCACAAGAATTCTACAATTTCTTTCAGCCACTATTATACTTGAATTACCACAGGTTGAGTTATCAACTCGTGCCCTCTTCGTTCATTATTTGGGTAAGCCTCCGCTTGAGTTCCGGCAGCTTATTCGTTGCAACGTCCCAGACTATACGGTAATCCACCCCAAAGTAGCCATGAATAAGCTTGTCTCTCATTGCAGCTATTTTCCTCCATTCTATGTCACCATGCTCGTCTTTGAAATCTGTGGATATTTTCTTCGCCGCCTCACCTATTATCTCGACACTCCTGACCACCGACCGCTTCAATGTCTCATCGGCAAGAAAATCGTCCAGCCCAATCCTGGAAACCACACCCTCAACATACCTGATCTCATCCAGAATATGTCGCAAATATTCAAGCGGACATCGGGACATACTCAACTTCTTTCAAAATGTACGGCTTAATATAAGGACTTATGGAATCCGCCGTAACAACTTCAACTTTGCGATTTAATAATTTCTCAAGAAGAAAACAAGTGTCAATGAAATTATCGTAAGTCCCTTTTTCAGAGTCGAATTCCACCAGTATATCTACGTCGCTTTGCCTGGAGGTGTCCCCTCTAACGAAGGACCCAAATAGTCCGATAGATTTCACACCCAGAGAACATAACGCTGCCCTCGATTCTTGAATCGAACTTATGATGTTCTGTTTTGTCAAGCCACCATCTGCCATAAGCGTTCCGCCTTTCTTAGTGGTAAGGCAAGTAAGTGCGGTTACCACAATTAATTCAGCCAATTTAGCTGCCTTGTATATCTTAAAGCGGATAAACAAATATATCAAGAACAATGTGGCCTTTATATTCTACTATTGCTGTAAATACGATGAGCTTCAGTTCCTTACTTCACCGTTTCCTGGACAGACCGCATTCGCCGACTTTACTACCTCAACCATGTGAGCCACATCATGAACGCGCACAGACAAAATCATACGATAGACACTACTTACAGCCTGCGTACTCGCTTACCCGGATTGTCGCAACCTCTTTCGAATCTCTTCCAATATCTTCGCGCTGTCGTAGGGCTTGACAAAGCGCTCAAAGTCCTCTTGAGGAATCGATCCACCTACCCGTTCGGCAATTTTCTCGGCATCTATCATCTTTTTTGACAACTTCTCACAAATAAAATCATCGCAATGTGCGCAGTTGGGCAACCTGCGGCCCGACGCACATGCCCGCACTTCGCATTCAGGGTCTATACGTCGCGGATTGCTACAATCTTCAGCCAGGCATCCGTCACAATAGATTTCGCCAGGTGGAATCCGAAAACCGTAATACTTGAACCAGCCATCACTTACCGCTTGCCGATCCTCATCGCTGCTAATATTATCCTTGTAGGCCGGACAGATCTCACATCGATAACCACAGAAATCGATCTTTTCTTTCATTACAAAACTCTCCAGACCCGCTTTAGTATCCGCTACTTCCCGCCGCAACTTTATGTCGAGTCTGAAACGTTCTCCCTTAACAAGTTGTCCACAGCATCCTTGTGGGAAGGAGGAATCGGAATGTTCACTTCATCAAATAGAGGCAGTCGCCTAAAAAGGTTCAGAGTAAGCAAGCATCTCCTTCCTTTTTCCCATTTGTACGTTTTGATTTCCTCCCACTTGATTAGTCGCCTTGCCCAAAATATTCCTTGTTCCGTAATCTTAAGTCTGCTAAGCCCGATGAACAGATTCAACATACCGAGCGACAATAAAGCGACAATTCGGTATATTCTTTCCAAACCAAGGTCGGCCTCAAAGATCTCCCGTATCAGCAATCCCAAAGCCAGACATGCGACAATTCCACCTGCGGCATGGGATCCGCTTCGACCGATATCCAGCAATACTCTACCTGCCCTTGGCTCTTGACCAATATATGTCAAAAAATATGCCCATAAACACCCTGCGCAAGCTAAAGAAATCACGCTACTAACTCTGCCTCGCCAAGAAGCAGGTATGCTCCCTAACAGCACTAACAGGGCTAACATAGTTCCTACAAAAACCACGGCGAAACTTGGCAACCGCCTGGCTGCCACCCTTATCCCGGATAAACAGGCATCAAACACATAGAACAAGCCGATCACTAAGGCGAAAAATATTAGCGGGAACACGACCCAAGGCGGCATTTTTGCAAGCATGGTCTTAGACTCCCAGACTTCAGACAACGCCAAACTGCTCATAGCAAGCGTTTTGACTTGCCCAGCGTTTCTGTCAGTTTCATCTTCATTCTGCACCAATCTCACAGAATTTCACCACTTACCGCGATTAGAAAAAAACAGCCAACGCACATCGTAGCAATATCCACCAATACTAATGCTTTTCTATAGCACCGGCTACTCTGATTACGTCAACCATTTCGGCTACATCATGCGCACGGACAATAGACACGCCAGCGGCAGCGCACAAAGCAACCGTCGCAGCGGTGCCGAATATCCTATCCGCGGGTCTTTTCTTGCCGGTGATCGCACCTATAAAGCTCTTGCGACTGCTGCCGAGAAGCACACGGTAGCCGGTTTCAACAAATCTGTGGATATTCCGCAGAATCAAAAGATTATGCTCTAACGTCTTGCCAAACCCAATCCCAGGATCAATGAAAATCATGTTCTTTGGTACGCCGAATTTCTCTGCTCGTTTGGCCCTTTCTAAAAGAAACTGGCGGACTTCTCCAACAACATCATCATATTTTGGCTCAACTTGCATCGTCGCAGGCATCCCCTGCATATGCATCAAAACGACCGGCACCTGCTGTTCCGCCGCCAATTTCACCATCCGCTCATCGCTCAACGCCGTAATGTCGTTTATCATCGCCGCCCCCGCCCCTATAGCGGCTTGAGCAACCTCGCGGTTGTATGTATCAATGCTAATCGGCACATGCACTTTCTTGGCAAGCGCTTGTATAACGGGAATCGCCCGTCTTATCTGTTCGTGCGTCGAAACCGCCTCAGAACCCGGCCTTGTGGATTCCGCCCCCACGTCTATTATCGCCGCACCATCACGAGCCATCTTTAGACCCTGCTCAATGGCCCTACCGGCATCGAAAAACTGCCCCCCGTCGCTGAACGAATCCGGCGTGACATTCAACACTCCCATAATAATACAGCCAGCGGAGAAATCCAATCGTCCCCTCGGCCACTCAACTATGTTTTCATCGCTTTTCTTTGCCATCCAATAATCCAAAATGTCATTCCTGCCCCGTATCGTAGTACGGGGTAAACTCCAGCGGGAATCCAATACCCTTTAGCTTCTCACAAAGAGCGCCTGTTGCTGAGTTTTGTTCTAATCTCCTCTCTCTGTTCTCTCTGCTCTCTGTGTTCTCTGTGGCTAACATTATCTGCGTATTTTGAAATTCCCTCCGGACCGGATAGTTGTTCCGCAAGCTATCAAAAAACTCACCCCTTTTTTCCGCATCTACTTCCAAGATACCCCGAAGCTTGCGATAATCCCGGCTAATATCGTATGCTCGTCTAACAGCTCCCAATATCACTCGCTGCTCATCAGCGCTATTCAGATCTACCCTCAATTCACCAATAGCAGACTCCGGCAGAAAATCTTCAGGGCCCCACTTAGCTTCAAGCCCGAAATGTTGACAGACTGCCTTGTATATCATAATCATCCCTGCGACCTTACCGTCCAGCGAATAGCCGGCAATATGTGGCGTGCCGATGTCAAC
>DAOWID010000444.1 GCA_030641115.1 Planctomycetota bacterium
ACAGACTGGGAAGGTCCGGGCAAGGGCGACGGGTACTGGTGGCAAAGCGATAACACAGATCAGGCTGTAGTGGACAAAATGGTGTTAAAGGCGATCCGGCTGCTGGCCGGGCAGGTGAACGAAGAAGCAGCATGGGATTCGATTTTCCGCTACTTCAATCAATCCAGAGGCAAGGAAAATGTGGGCTATCAGTCGGGGGAAAGAATTACCATAAAGGTCAATATGGTCGCTGTCAGTACAGTAGATGGGGCCGGCAACCAAGCAGCTCATTTGTATCGGGTGAATACTTCGCCGCAGATGATTTTGGCGCTGCTGCGGCAACTGGTGAATGTAGTAGGAGTGGCACAGAGTGATATTACGGTGGGGGACACGACGCAATTCTTTCCGAATCACTATTGGGACCACTGTCACACTGAATTTCCCAACGTCCATTACTTGGCCAATAAAGACAATTTGTCGCGCAGGGGCCCTGTGTCATCAGAAGGCCAAGACTGTGAGGTTCCCTTTTATTGGAGCACTCCTGGTGCCAATGGTAAGAACCAGGACTATCTTCCGGTCAGTTATGCTGAGGCGACTTATCTGATTAACTTTGCGTGTTTGAAAGGTCACTCCAGCGGTATAACACTGTGTGCAAAGAACCATTATGGTTCTTTCATTAGACTTCCTCCGGCTGCCGGCTACTATGACCTGCATTTGAGCCTGCCGAATCCGGGGTGGAGTCCGGGGACGGGACACTACCGCGCCCATGTAGATATTACGGGCCATCCTCACCTGGGAGGTAAAACCTTATTGTATTTGATTGATGGCCTTTATGGCGGATATTACTGGGAGGCATACCCATTTAAGTGGAATATGGAACCGTTTGGTGGGGATTGGCCGTCCAGCCTTTTTGCCTCGCAGGACCCGGTGGCGATTGATTCGGTGGCGTATGATTTCCTACTACAGGAATGGCCGGATGTAGTCACGGGTGGAACCGGGGCACCCGGCAGCCTCGAGGGTGGTGCCGAGGACTATTTACATGAAGCGGCCTTATCAAATGACTCACCATCAGGAACGTTCTACGATCCTAATAATGATGGGGTCGGTCTGGCCAGCTTGGGGGTGCACGAGCACTGGAATAATCCGATGGATAAGCAGTATTCTCGCAATTTAGGGACAGGCGAGGGCATCGAGTTGGTGCAGGCCGAACCGGCTCCGGATGTTGACTTCAGCGGTGATGGAAAAGTGGACTTCAAAGACTTTGCCATACTTGCTCAATACTGGTGGCAAGGTGAATCATCAGTTGACATAGCACCGCTACTTGTTGGCGATGGCATAGTAAATTTTGACGACATCGCTGTTTTCGCTGAATACTGGCTCTGGGAAGAATAGTCTCAGTTACGTAGCGTGTGCTTTGCGCACCATCTTGCTAATGGATGTTGATTATCGATTATTTCTCTGTGTTCTCTGTGGCCCAAAATAAACTTGTTTCGACTTTCTGAAGTTCCCTCATACCAATTTCGAATTCACACGAGATACGCTTCACGAGATACGAAATAAATCTCTGGCTCGTACAATAATCAATTATCAATTGTAGGCTTAGTCCCAGTTGAATTTTGGGATTCCCTCCGTCAGGTCTTTGAGTCGCTTCTTCACATTTTCCTCTTTGAATTTGGTCTTCTTCCACTCGTGGATCTGATCTCTGCTTTCACAGATCCGTTTTCTCAGCTCCTCGAGTCTCTTGAGCAACCGCTCGTACTCAATTTCCTTCCGCCTCACGATCAAGTCAAACCGTCTTGCGACCACTTCTTCCAATTGTGCAGCCAATTCCTTCTTTTTCTTCTCATCACGCTCAGTCTTCAGTCTCCTAAGCAGTTCGCCTCGCCTTGTTTTCAGTTGTAGGTCTTCTTTCAGAACTTCAGCCAGTTCTGGGTTTCTACTCGACGCCTCGAATATTGCCCTGTATTTCCCACTGATTAGGTCATACTTCTTCGCATAAAGATCTGGGTCCGTGTCTTTCAGTCTGCCCAACTCTTTCGCTTCCTTGCGATAGTTCTTCCCGAGCCATTCAAGAAATTCCGCCCGCCTCCTATTCCTCCACGCCTCAAAGCGTTCCCTCATTATTTTGACCAGCTCCTCATGTGCTACTTTTCTAAGTCGGGTCGTGAATTCATTTGGGTCCTCTTTGCGCAGATTTGCCAGGTCTTTTGCCGCCTTCGGGTCTCTCCCTTTCAGGCCCTTCATAACACGGTCGATTTCTTCATCTGTCAGTTCGAACTGCCTCCAGCCTCGTCTTGGTTCCTCCTCGGTCCAGATGTCTTCCTTTTTCTCTTTTTTCTTTTCTTCGCCTTTCTCTTCACCAAGGCAGGGCAGGGCAGACACCGTTACAATTGCCGCCATCAACAACGCTAATAAGATAAATGTGCGATTAGACCCCATTTCTGTCATTCCTTCCAAAAATCGCTCTGAATCTCTGCAAATTTGATCTCCAGCTCCGCTACGACCCTCTCGCCGTTCCGACCGTTTTCGCCCAATTGGAGAATCAAGATTTCACCTTCAATTTGTTTCACCTCGGCGGTAAAAACTGCCAGCTCCATATCGTCGGCAGCAATATCGTCGCTCTCCCAAAGCGCTCTCGGTATTGCTTCCGCATTTGCGACTCCCCCCGATTGATCGCCGCCGATTTCAAATAATCTCACGCTTACGGTAGCTAAAATAATGACTGCCGCCGCAACGGCTACGGTCCTGCGAGCTACTTTCTTAAACACATTTGCCCGCCTGGATAGCAGCCTTGCAGCAGCTTTAGACTGTATATCAGCTATAAGCTCCCTATCCGGCTCGGGCGCAGGGTACTCGCGAAGGATTCGCTCGCCTTGCACGACATCCTTGACGGCCTCATTGGCCTGTTCGGCACTGAGGAATCTCTCGAACAGCTCTTTCAGATTTTCGTCGTGTCGTTCGTTCATGGCATTACCTCTCCTCCATCAACATTCGCAGCTTTTTTAGCCCACGATGCAGTCTCGACAATGTGGTTCCTATCGGCTCAGACCGCATCTTCGCCATTTCTTTGAAGCTCAACTGCGAATAGAACCGCAACATTATAAGCTCTCTGGTCTCTGTGTCCAGCCTACCGATTGCTCTCTGCAGTCTGTCAACTAACTCGCTCTCTCCCCGCTTCAGCCCTGTTATTTCTGACCCAAGGTCTCTTTTTCGGACGTCGAGCAGTTTTTTTTGCCGGTGTTTGCCCCGCAAGTAATCGTGAAAGATATTGGACGCTATCCTGAACAGCCAGCCTTCAAAAGAGCCGCCCTTGTAGCTGCCGATTCTCTCGGCCAGCTTAACAAACAACTGGCTGAGCAGGTCATCGCTAACATCTTTATTGCCCGTCAACCGGCAAAAATAGCCATAACACCGGCTTGCATATATATCAACTACCTGCGAAAAGCACTCAGCATCTCCGTTCTTACAACCGACTATTATCTGGTCTAAGTCGTTGCTCTTCGTCATATCTGAGCGTTTTTATCCGCAGAATAAGACGCTATCCGGGATTTATTTATTGCATAAATGAGGAAAAATTTGATTCAATTTCCGCCCACCGGGCCGGCTAACTCCCGATTCTCACCCCGCGACGGATTTGCCTGGCCATTCCTGCCCGACCCCATGGCACTGCCGTTTCTCTTCTCAGTGCTCAATCCACACTGCCCTTTTCCCGCCTGCTATGGGCTATCTTCTTCATCTTCTTCTTCGTCTTCGTCTGTCAACCTCCACCGATCAGATTCATCAAGGTCTTCGATCTCTCGCTGCATATACTTCATGATCTTATCTTGAAGCGGCGCCAGTTTTCCATACCACTTGAGCATCTGCTGATAGTTGGCTACCAGCATATCAAGACGGATTAGCTGCCATTTGGCCACACATTCTGGCTCCTTGATATTAACGAACGGATCGCATTTGAAGGTCCTCCGGCCGTCAGGACCTATCTCGCAGAGTTCGCAATCTTTGCATTGCATCATTGTTCCACCTCTGTTTCAGTCGGCAAAAACCCAGGAGCTTCCGGCAAAACCATCGGCAGTAGCCTGCTCAACACCCCTGTGCTATTGCATTCACAGTTTTCTTTTGGCGGTTGAAGGCAAAAAACTTCTCTTTTCTCTTTTACTTTCGCACCCGACTATATTACTATATATTATGCGGGCTGAAAAGTGTATTGCAGTAATGATTTGTTCCGTCTGTTGGAGAAATAAATGGGAAAATCAAGGCGTAGACGCAAGGTGGGCAGTAAAAAGAGAAGGGCCCGCTGGAAAATACGACACAAAATAAGTTGATCATAAATTGTGCGTCGTGCGAAATAGGTCTGTGAGCGAGTAAATCTGTGCGTGAATAAATCAGCGCACATACCCATTTAAACATTAACGCAGTACCTCACATGAAACACTTCAATGTAACTTTCAAGCCCGATGGCAAGCAAACCTCTATCCACGCAGGCGCCACACTGTTCGAGGCAGCAAGCCAGGCTGGGATAATCTTGAACTCTGTTTGCGGCGGAAAGGGAATCTGCCGAAAGTGCGCCGTAAAGATTGAACCCCATGGACGGCAAGTCCTGGCCTGCCAGTACCACATCCAAAATGACCTCACAGTAACAATTCTCCCCGACTCAAGGTTCTTTGAGCAAAAAATCCTCGAACACGGCATAGACAAACAGATCAAAGTTCACCCCACCGTGTGCAAGAGATACCTAAAACCAGAAACTAATCGCACTGATCCTGAAAAGCTCCAAGCCATCTTGAACAAAGCTGGCGGCGAGCACCTGTACAAAATCAGTTCACGAGCAGCCCACGAGTTAAAGCAATTCGACGCGCAGTCGCTCAAACAAGGTGTCACAGCCGTTTGTCACCTCGACCCGGCCCTCGATGACTCGGATTCGCAGTCGGATAACTATACTGTCCGCTCTTTCGAGAAGGGCAATACGACCGATAGGATATTCGGCTTGGCAGTCGATGTAGGCACAACAACCGTAGTTGTAAAACTAATCGATATGGCCAACGGCCAGTGCAAGGCCACACAAGCAACTATCAATCCGCAAAGGCAATACGGCGATGATGTCGTCAGCAGAATCGCCTACGCTCAAGCCGATGCGAAATTAGCTGAGCTAAACGCCACGATAATAGACTGCATAAATCAACTAATTGCCCGACTTACTAACGAAAGCTCTATCGACGCAGAACACATATACGAAATGTGCGTTGTCGGCAACACGACGATGAATCATATCTTCCTCAAATTGCCCGTGAAGCAGCTTGGCCACGCACCGTATGAGGCTTTCTCTCTCAATGCACACGATGTACCTGCTGACAAGTTGGGCCTGCAAATAAATCCCGCCGGTAATATTCATACCGTTGAGAATATAGCTGGTTTTGTCGGCGCCGATACTACCGCCGTCGCACTCGCAGTGGATATGGATTCGGCTGAGGACGTGACATTGGCAGTGGACATCGGCACAAATGGCGAGCTTGTACTCGGCACCAAAGACAAACTTTACGCAGTAAGCTGTGCAGCAGGGCCAGCGTTTGAGGGTGCACGCATAACCTGCGGCAGTAGAGCGGCTGAAGGCGCAATCGAAGCTGTAGTTGTAAACGAAGGCGACATAGACCTGGATGTGATAGGGAACTCTCCGCCGCGCTCGATATGCGGTAGCGGCTTGATCGACGCCGTCGCCGCACTGCTGGATTTAGGTATTATTGACGCAACCGGAAGGTTCACTGAAGCTCAAAAGGTCCAGGACAAGCTGCCTACAGCTATCCTGTCCCGAATGATTGAAAAAGACGGTCAGCCAGCCTTTTGTCTTGCCGACAGCGTAGTTCTTACGCAAAGGGACATCCGCGAGGTCCAGCTTGCCAAAGGTGCTATCCGCACCGGTTTCAAGATTTTGCTCAAAAAATTCGGCCTTGAAGATTCCGGCATAAAGCAAGTTCTTTTAGCTGGCGCGTTTGGCAATTACATTCGGCCGGAAAGTGCCTTGCGAATTGGCCTTTTGCCGGCTGTCCCCGCGGAAAGGATTCATTTTGTCGGCAACGCCGCCAGCAGCGGCGCACAGATGATACTACTCAGCCGCCAGTGCCGCAAACGAGCAAAACAACTCGCCCACAAAATCGAATACATCGAAATCGCCCACGACCCGGAATTCCAGACAGTCTTCGCAGAATCAATGACATTTTAGAGAATAAGAGCGCAGGTGCAACCATCGGTTCATGTGTGAGCATATATGGTTTCTGCCTTATCGTTGATGGTCGTGGCCCAACATAACGTTTATGTGGTTGCCGTATGACATGCCGAAAACCTCGTTATTCAAATATGATCACAAAATCCTTTCTCAGCGAAAACAAAAGCTGTGCCGTGCAGCTCCTACCTGTCTGACAAGCAGACTCTGTGAGCGTCGCCTTACGTCCCGATCCAGAGCCCTAAACACTTCTTGCACCAGTTCGTGATCATTCACTCGCCGTTCTGGGGTTCCGTCCCCCTGTCATCTGTGTTTGGCTCTCGTTTCCGATCCGAGCCTCGTAGCAAAATCTGATCAATTGCTCTGATATGTTCAGCCACTCCAAACCGCTCGGCGTGGGGCAGTTC
>DAOWID010000446.1 GCA_030641115.1 Planctomycetota bacterium
ATATTCGCCAGGTTCCCCGCCAAAACCTGACGCAGACAAGTCGTATCTGCTCTACGTACACATTCCGTTCTGCGAGTCACTGTGCCCCTATTGCTCTTTTGTCAGGACCAAAATCGAGCCGTCTCTCGCTTCTCACTATTTTGATGCTCTCAAGAAAGAAATAGAGACCTATCATCAACTTGGCTTTTGTTTCGATTCGATGTACGTTGGCGGGGGCACACCTACAATACTTCCGGACAAATTAGCCCAGATCATCGAATATGTGAAAAGCGTTTGGCACATCAGGCAAATCTCTGTAGAGACCAATCCTAATCACCTGAGACCCGAAATCCTCCGAATCCTAAAGGACGTTGGCACTAATCGTCTTTCTGTTGGCGTACAATCTTTTAACGACAGAATTCTCGAGAGTATTCGGCGGCTTGAAACGTATGGTTCCGGCGAAGAAATAAGAGAAAACCTTTCTTCTGTTGTTGGGATGTTTGACACTGTGAATGTCGACATGATTTTCAATTTTCCGAGCCAGACTGAAGAAATGCTCCTGGCGGATATTAAGATTGTTAAAGAGGTTAAGGCCGACCAGATTACCTATTATCCTTTGATGGTCTCAAATCACAACAAGAAAGAAATTGCTGAAAAGTGTGGCCAGATCAACTATGGACAAGAGAAGCGATTATACCGACTGGTTGTGGAGCAGTTGGCTGATATGTACAGCCAGCAATCTGTCTGGTGTTTCAGCAACAAAAAAGGAATCATCGATGAATACATAGTGAATCATGACGAGTATGCTGGAGTCGGAGCTGGATCCTGGGGGCATATAGACGGGACAATGTATTCTAACTCGTTTTCTGTTCAGCGATATATAAGTATGATACAAGCAAACAAGTTGCCTATAATTGCAAGTCGAAAGTTCTCGCAGTTCAAGAGGATGCAGTATCATATTCTCTTTAAGTTACTCGGCGGTACTGTGAATGTTTCGGATATGAAGGGAAAATATGGTAGTCACTTTTGGCTTTACCTTTCTGGGCAGTTGTTGTTTCTCCTCATAACTCGATCTATAACCTTTCGGGACAATAAAATCGTATTAACGCCCAAGGGCCGATATTATTGGGTGATATTAATGCGTACTTTTTTTTCCACTATGGACGACTACAGGCAAATGCATATCGATTTGCAGCGTTGACTCACGGCGACGCGCCAGGCAGCCGCTGTTTTCGGCATTATGTGCTGCCCGTTTTTCTGCCGTTTCTTTTCGTTAAACATGTTGAGGCAGTCGTTAGGTGTCTTCGCCACTTAAAGTTCACTTTCCCCCAATAAGCCCTTGAGCACCGCGCGAAGACAATTGCGCCGGTCGCTTGTCATCGGGAGGGACCTGGTGTCTCGCCTTGCGTCGAGAGACGCAGAGGTAAGGGCGCAGCGGAGCATGGCAGTCTCAATTCAAAGAATCGTGCAGGCATTTTTGCATTCGACATGGCGCACGCTGTGTAACGCGTACTGCGTGAATGTGTGGCCTCAGCGGTAAGGTTTGTGGGATATTAAAGAGCTAATTGGTCCTTGGCTGTGGTCTACGCGCTCGAGCCTTGCGGCCGGATAAATCCGTCCATCTCCAGCGCATGTACTCTGGTGACACGATGACCCTGATGTCGGTAGTCATGTGAAAAAAATTATCGCCAAACCTTCGGGCTCCGGCGCCACGGGGATAACTCATTTTTTCACCCAAGGAATACGTGAAGCCGGCTCTGCCATGTGCTTCTTCCTGATTGAATCGTGTGAAGTAGTATCCCTGGACTAAAGCTCGGCCGAATTGCTCATGCCAGAGCAGGTCTACAGAGAGCTTGCCCTTATCTGCGAGGGACAGAATAATGTCGGCGGCTGTTATCACATCGGGCCTAAACATATCAGACCTTATGCCATGGGGCCTAACTTCAACGTTTGTCAACTTCAAATCCTGATTTGAAGTCTGGATAAGAACCTCCGGCACAATGACTTTATTCTTGTTCGATTTAAGACGTTTGGCTCCCGAGCGGAAGGCGGAATATATCTGGTCGATTCTTTCTTTCGGCACCTGATAAACCTGTATCCTCATCCAATCTTTGTAAGGGTGGGTGTCCATTCTGTGAATTGGTTCTTCAGGTCTACCGCCACCATGATAAATTGCCGCGTACCACCAATTCTTCTTCCTGTCGAGCGAATCGATAACATGGCAGCGCAATCGTGAGTCAAAGTGGTATTTGATGTCTACATTATGCTTGCTGCAGACATGAACAAGACAATCAAAGACGCTAAAGTAACCTTTGTTAAAAATGTCAGGCCGTAAGCTCTTTATCTGACATGGGTCAATGGGGATGTCAGACAGGAATCCTTCGATCGATATTCTTCCTTTTCTATTACCATCCGGAAGCGTATTTTCGGGTGAGCCGATGATTTTGCAGTCGGGATTATCAGGGAACGGCGCCTTCACCGTTTCAGAATTTTCCTGGCTCAGTAAGCTGCCTGCAAAAGTCAGGCAGCCGCAGGCTAACACAGGTATGATAACAAGAGGTGAACGCTTATACATTTTGTTCTCTCAAAACTAATGACCGCCTTGGGATTCCGGATAAACAACGCACGGCACGCTGTCATACGTTTCGTTCTTTTATTGTACCCACCTAAGGGCAACCAGTGCAACAGAAAACGTTAACGAGCCATTTGCGTTGTAAGCATTTTCTGCTCGAATTCAAAGACCGAATCGAGTTGAAAGTGCCATTTTTACCGCTACCCCAAGTTCAGACATCAGTTCAGCCAGTGTTATAGGCTAAATAGGACGCGATCTTACCGCCC
>DAOWID010000475.1 GCA_030641115.1 Planctomycetota bacterium
AGTAACCGCAAAAGATTTTGAGGTCGGTCAGCCAGCTCAAACATTAATGTTTGCAGATACCGCAATGGGTAAGCTGGATAACGGCAGGGCTTATTATCTGGAGTATTCGTTTGCCGAGCCGCGCTATTTTGTATTCAACGGCAAACCTATTACCAGTTGGGGCGATCCGTCGCCGTCTATTCACTTCAGGCACCGCAACAATGCAAATGTCGGATGGGTCGATGGACATATTGATTCACGCCGAATGGCTAAATACGATAAAGATAATATCTACGGTGTTAATTCTGCTGATATGAATTTAGGGTGGTTTGAGCCGTTGGATAACAGCCAGTTTGATTTGAAATAAGGTGGTTAATCCTCATTTCTATTTGTATAATTGTCTGCGTGGATACAGTAAAGGCGAGACAGTTTTCCAAACGGATCAGCCGGTCAGTTGTTTTTTTCTGGCAAGGTCTAAACCATCTTTTCTGGCCTGCGGTGTGCATCAATTGCAAGCAAGGCATCTGTGAGACCGATAATAACCTGTGCAAAGATTGCTGGCAGGAGCTTTTGGGGTGCACGGGTGGTGATTACTGTCGGCGTTGCGGCCGAGACGTTAGTAGATTCGCCGTGTTCGAAGGCGCCTGTCCGGATTGTCAGAGCAGGCAAATTCATTTTGACCAGATAGCTCGGAGCGGTATTTATGACAAGAGCCTGCGAAGAATGATACTGGCCTTTAAGAACAGCCGGACAGAATTGGATTTGACCCTTGGCTTTTTAGCTAAATCCGCTCTGCAGGGTGGCGGCTTTTATGATGATATTGATTTTTTTGTTCCTGTGCCGCTACACTGGTTCAGGAGACTCGTTCGCGGCTATAATCAAGCCTTAGTTTTAGCCAAGAAGTTAAAGCACCCCTCAGCGAAAATAAGCACAGACCTCGTGCGAATACGCTACACCAAGACACAACCAGGCGGAGTGGCAGATACTGCTG
Source organism: Planctomycetota bacterium (assembly GCA_030641115.1). Taxonomy (GTDB): domain Bacteria; phylum Planctomycetota; class Phycisphaerae; order Sedimentisphaerales; family Anaerobacaceae; genus DAOWID01. The sequence continues at coordinate 971 of DAOWID010000475.1, forward strand.
CACGTGCCAAAAATGTAGCTGGCGCTTTTGCGATTCGTCGGAGACACGAATTTGCCGGCAAAAAGGTTTGTCTTGTGGATGATGTCAAGACAACGGGTGCGACGTTAAACGAGTGTGCGAAGACATTAAAAGAGGCCGGCGCTTTAAGAGTCTTTGCATTAGTTTTGGCTGTGGCCGGTCAAGATGTCAGCTAATTATGATAGCAGGTGTATCAAATGGCTCAGAAAGCTGAGATGATTTCATATAGACACATAGACGTTCTTGGTCTTGGCTCTGTTACGGTTGACTTTCTCGGTGTTGTGGAGGTCTGGCCTCCTAAAGGGGTCAAGCATCGGCTGCGGCGTTTCTCTGTTGAAGACGGAGGCCTTATCGGGACGGCGTTGGTAGCTGTCAGCCGACTCGGAGGCAGTGCTGCTTTTGCCGGCAAACTTGGCCATTCCGAGATGGCAAGCCGCGCAATAGAAGCCCTGAATAAAGAGTCGATTGACATATCGCAGGTCTGTCGAAGTCCCGATGCGGAACCAATTGTGGCCTTTGTCTTCACTAATATAGCCGATGGTCAGCATAACATTTTTTGGACCCGCCAGGATGTGCAGTATCCGAAGCCGTCTGAGTTTTCAGATAAACGATGGTTTGAGAGGACAAGTGTGTTGTTGATTGATTATGAATCTGGGGCGTCAGGTATTGAAGCTGCTAAAATAGCGAGGCGTTATGGTATCCCTGTTGTGATTGACGTTGAGCAGGATGAGCCGTATGTTGGCAAGGCGATGGCAGTATCATCTCATATAGTTGTTTCTGAAGATTTTGCGAGCAGCTATACAGGTAAGGGAGACGTATCTGATATGCTCGTAGCCTTGCGAAGCGATTCACAACAGAGTGTAATAATTACCCGTGGAGAGAGAGGTTGTGCGGGTTTGACCGAGGAAGGTGCGTTTGAATTGCCGGCATATAAGGTTGATGTTGTGGATACTACCGGCTGCGGGGACACGTTCCACGGAGCGTTTGCGTTGGCCCTTGCCAGGAAACAATCCGTTATAGAAGCGGCAAGATTTGCCTCAGCAGCAGCGGCTCTTTGTGCGAGAAGGCTCGGCGGTCGGGCAGGCATACCAACTGCTGATGAGTTACGCGGTTTTATGGAAAGCCAATCTTGATTTCAGAAAAGGGGAATGAATATGAAGATTGTTGAGAAGCCGTGGGGCAGAGAGATTTGGGTAGCTCAGACAGACAGGTACGCCCTTAAAATCATCGAGTTCAAAAAGGGGAGTCGCTCGAGCCTGCAGTTTCACAACAAGAAGCACGAGCACATATATGTTGATAGCGGCGTAGTGGAGATGGAATGGGAAAATGACGAGGGTTGTATGGAAACGTTAGTTCTTAAGTCCGGCGATGTTGTCGAAAACAAGCCTGGCAGAAAGCACAGAGTTACGGCGGTTGAGGATGTCAGACTAATAGAAGTCAGCACACCCGAACTGGATGATGTTGTCCGGGTAGAAGACGACTACAACCGCTAATTGGTCAGTTGGCAAACCAACCTATGTACATGGAGTAGCAAATGGCAGATAGAATCGTTGTTTTCGGCGCAGGCGCCACCGGCAGGGGACATGTGGGCCTATTGGCGTGGCAAGCAGGGTTTCAAATTGTTTTTGTTGACAGTGACCATGACCTTGTCAAATTGCTGAAAAGCGCCGGTAAGTACAAAGTGAGGCTATATGGCCGACAATACCAGGAAGTCACCGTAAGCGGTTACCGGTCATACCATTCTGAGCAGCGGGAGCAGATAGCTGCGGAGATCGCTGAGGCAACTGTTGTGCTGACCGCAGTATTCGACCAGAATCTTCCGGATGTGGCTAAGACGATAGCTTCGGCGGTGCCTGCCTGCCGTAGAGCTGCCCGGAAGATACCACTGAACTTCATTGGCTGTGAAAACATGCAGGATAGCTCTTCTGTATTGGGCAAATACGCTCGTGCAATGTTGAGTGGTGAAGAGATGGCTTATTTTGACCGTTACTTTGGTTTTCCGGACTGCATGATAAGCCGAGTGGTACCGAAGCCGGAACCTGACCGGCTGGTTATAGTGGCAGAAGATTACAACGAATGGACTGTGAGAGCTGAAGCGTTCAAGGGAGAAAAGCCGGCAGCTTTGACGGCGTTGGAACTTGTTGATAATCAGACAGCTCGTCTGGAACGGAAATTTTTCATACATAACGGCGGGCACGCTGTCTGCGGTTACGTTGGATTCCATCGCGGTCATAAGTATATCCATCAGGCCGTTGCCGACGGGGTGGTTGCCGAACATGTGCTTGGGGTGCTTGATGAACTTGGGCGGGTAGTGCAAAAAAAGCACGGTTTTTCATCTGAGTCAATCAAGGCATACCAGCAGAATTTCTGTCGAAGAGGCGCAATTGCCGAGCTGCGAGACCAGGTACTTCGTGTGACTCGTCAGCCGATCCGAAAGCTCTCTTGTGCAGAGCGTCTGGTGGCACCGGCAAAACTCGCCCTTGAATATGACTTACCTCGTAAGTGGATAGTCAAAGGTATCGTAGCAGCATTAAGATACAGCCATGCGGAGGACCAGCAGTCATTAGAATTGCAGGAACTGCTGCGCTTAAGAGGTTTAACTACCGTCCTGCAGGAAATTTGTGGGATTGAAGGAGATTCACCATTGGCCGGTGAGATTAAAAGGGCCTGGGAGGATTGGTCGATATGAAATATCTGGATAATGAAACACTTGCAATTATCCGCTGCGACCTGGACCGCAGAGAAGAGCTGATTCGCAATGCTGTATATGATGTGCTGTCGCAAATGGATGAGCCAGAGCTTTCTGAAAGTATCGTAGCTTCGTATTTTGTCTGGGCAAACAGTCTTACGCCTGGGGAGGTTGGAGAAGAGATTTGCTACCATATGACAAGCGGGGTGCGTAATCCCCAAGCCGGCTCACTGCTGGATGCGTGTACAGGTAAGGTGGTTGACTGCGTTTGCTTTGATAAAGAGCAGCGTTGCGGCGTGGTCAGAGTGGCGTTCCCATTGAAAATGCTTCAGGACGACAGTGGCAATGTTTACTCGACCGATATACTTCACATAGTCGCAGGTGCGGGTATTTTAGCTCTGCTCGAGAACAAGGATTCAAAGCTTGTCGATGTTGCGATGAGTGATGAGGTTTTGCGCAGGTTCCCGGGTCCAGCTTACGGAGCCGAAGGTTTGAGGAAACTAACTAACTTTGGGGACAGAGTCGCATTTGGTACTATATTAAAACCCTGTACAGGTATTACACCTGAAGAAGAGGCAAAGATTATTTACCAGTCTTCGGCGAATCCATTGTTTATGTTCATCAAGGAGGATGAAAACTTTCTGCCAGGGGTACCCTTTGCTCGTGTTGGTGCTCGTGTGAAACGTGTCCTTGAAGCAATCGAGCGTACTAAAAAACAAAGAGGTGATGCGGGTCTGGTCTTTGCCAGCCACGTGACTTCGGCACCACATCTGATTGGTGACTATGTTCGAGAAGCACTCGATTCAGGCGTTAATGGGCTTATGTTCAGTGAATACTATTGCGGTGGTGCGGTTCGTATGGTGCGTGAAATGACTAAAGATATGGAATTTCCGCCCGCCATTTACGGCCATAACGGCGGTATTACAGCGCGAACGCGTCATATCTATCGTGAGGTTCTGGATATGTTTGCCCGACTTGATGGTATTGATATTCGCCAGACAGCACCTCTGAGAGCTGGTATGGGTTTGTTAAGGCCGTTTGGCCTCGAATGGCGCAAGTGCGA
>DAOWID010000468.1 GCA_030641115.1 Planctomycetota bacterium
CCTCAAGCGCAGCTTGGGGATGGCAAAGCTCCAAAAGCGGCGTAACCATCCCCAAATCCTTCGGATTTGAGGCTGCCACCCACTATGGAGCCACAAATCAATGTTACCCAGAATCTGAGCTATTTGAACCATGCCGAATTTTGATTCAAAAGGTCTATCTCCAGACTTAAGTAGGACTGTAGTACTAATTTCCTCGAATACTATATGCGCAAATTCAATTTTGCAAGGGTGCTGACGCTTCGTGAGCATTTTTCGCAAGGTTTCAATAGTAAGGTTGGTCATGCTATTGGATTGGGGACTCGATGAGAGTGCGGATTTCTGAGGGGTGAGTGCCGGCGATGTCTGCGATGGCACGCATGGTCATATCGGGGTCGGCTTTGAAACCGGCGTCCTTGAGCTTTTTGACCGCCGTGTTCACATTCAGGCCCATCTCGTCGCAGTACTCTTTCAGTGTCATCCGTCCGAAGCCACGGCCGCGTCCGCCCTGCCCGTAGTCACCGCCGACCTCAGCCTGAGTATCGGCTCGCTGACCGGATCGGCCGCCTTGTCCACCAGTCCCCCGGCCGCCTTGTCCACCAGTCCCCCGGCCGCCTTGTCCGCCAGTCCCCCGGCCGCCCTGTCCGCGTCCGCCTCCGTAGCCTCTGCTGGGGACAGTCTGACCGAGGGCGATGCCATAGAGCCGGGCCGGTGTCATGTTATGGACCTCGGCGAGTTTGCCGAGGACAACATCCGGCGAGTCAACTTCAATACCACGAGCCTTGAGGTTTGTGAGCATGGTTTCGAGGTCCACGTCCCGAACCTGCTCAGCCAGCTCGGCGAGGGTCAGCAACTCAGCGTGGGGGATAGGGGGGCGTTGCTGGGGCTTGTCCCAACTGTACTTTATGCTCTCGTTCCAGGCGTGCAGCGACGAGAAGGGCGCGACGTCGCCAAGGGTGCCAAGAAAAACGACGATGCACATGACCAGCGCGAGTACCCATTCGGCGCGCAAGGCGAAGGCTTTGGTGACTTTGCTCTTGAAATAGATTACGAACGGCTTCCAGTTGAGGTACACGTGAAAGGCCGATGCGACGACGAAGATGAGGCTGAACCAAAGATGCAGGGCAATCCACTGGTGCTTTGTGAGGGCGAGCATGGTCCAGCCGGTCCAGTTTGCGATCCGGCCGGGCGGGACTACGAAGAGTATGACTCCCGTAAAGGTCATCCCAATAAAGGATAGTGCAGTCAAGACGGACACGAACGCCCGCCAACTGAATTGCCTGCTTGTCTCTTTGCTCATTGTCCTACCTTTCCACCTATTTGTGTCGCAGGTGGTAACCTGCCACGCTGATGTTCGCCCCGCGCGGTGGCTTCAGCTACCAAGAGCTCGCAAATAAGTTACTTAGTGCCTATCCGAATAACCTTTGGCGATTACCTGTCATTCTGAGGCAAAGCCGAAGAATCTGGCCGGTGCAGGGATTACAGCACGTTCGTGCCAGGGTTTGCTATGGCCAGATACTTCGTCCGCCACTGGCGGACTCAGCATGACAAAGGCTGAGGCGTTATTCGGATAGGCTCTTAGTCTCGAATCTACCATATATACGATTTAACGACCTACTAAGGCTTCTGATTGCATCAGATTAAAGAATCCAGCCCAAAAGTCCAGGCAATTTCAACTTCTTAGCTAATTTCTACTGCCGTTTGGTACTTTTGTTCGTCATTCTAATCGTCCTGCATATCATCTGCACTGGACCTGGCTCAAGAATTATTTCGAATGCATACTTGGTCTCTCGTGAAAAACAACTACTGCTAACTCAAAGATTTCTTGATAGCGAGAAAAAAATAAGTAAAATAGGGCATGGTTCAAACAGTTCAGATTCTGGGTCCGCCGCGGCGGATTGATTTGTGGCTCCATAGTGGGTGGCAGCCTCAAATCCGAAGGATTTGGGGATGGTTACGCCGCTTTTTGAGCTTTGCCATCCCCAAGCTGCGCTTGAGGCTGCCACCCAGGATTGAACCATGCCTAAAATAGCGCTATAAGCCATTATTTCTCAAACATCTAAGCATTTTGAGAAGGTTTCCTTGTTATAATTATAGTGCAGGTGCAAAAATGACTAAAAGTTTAATAACAATTTTGATGGCAGTTGTTGTGAGCCTGGGTTTGACATTTGTTGCTTGCTGTGAGGGTGAGGCGCAAACCGGTGCTCCCATTGGTACAGCGATTGATGCCGGTGCTCCAGATTTATCAGAGACTGAAAAAGCCAAGGTGTACACAGTGTTCTTCTCGCTCGCTGCAGACGAGGTAAATGAAATTCTTGGTGAACTGCGCAGCAAGTGTGAAGGGGTCGAATTTGTTGGAGGCCAAATAGTAAGTTATGAGGCAGTGTCTACCTCAACAGATATCGAAATAGATATAGATGATGAGAGCAATAATCTGGTTCTTCAGAGCATAGAAAACTCAAAAAAGGATTTGGATGGATTAATTCTATTTTTCGGTGGTTTTTCCGACAAGAGGTACATGCTGACTGGATTGCCTACAATAATTGTAGATTGCAGTCCTTCCAAGCCGCAAATTGGATTTAAGAATGCCGTAGCTCTTGGGGAAAAATATAGAACAAGATTTATTACAGCTACTTATAGTGCGGCAGGGTTTTCGAGCGATGCTTCTCAATTCGTGCCCGGTGATATTCCAACCCCCTTGGCCGGTGACATACTGGCGGAAAAAATTAAATTATTTAATGTTATAAGAAGGGTGAAGAATACAAAACTGTTAACCATCCAAGATTATAATAGAATCGACCCGATAGGTCTAAAAGGCTGGGGTGCGGTGAATGCCCCATTAGATGATTATGATAAAATTTATCCTCACAGATTAAAGGAATCTTTAGGCGTAGAGATTGTAATCGCCAGGTCTAAGGAACTAATTCAGGAAATTGAAAAGGTCGAGACAAAAGAAGCAGAAAAGATTGCCGATATGTGGATAAGTGAAGCTAAAGCGGTAATTGGTGTCACACCAGAAGATGTAATACGCACAGCCGAGTTATACATAGCTTATAAGGAATTAATGAAAAAGTATGATGCCGATGCGATAACACCGAGTAGCTGGGCCCTTATTCCGGACGGGGTAATAAAGGCTATGCCTCCCTTAGCGGAAATGGAGTTGGCTAAAGAGCTCATACCTGTCTGTTGTGAGAGTCTTATAAACTCTTTAGTTACTCAAATAATTGTAACTTATATGACAGGCAGGCCGGGTTTTGTAGGGGATATCTTAGCAGGGTTTCCTCCGGCGGTGCCGGTGAGTGAGATTCCCAAAAACATGATGGTTATTGGTCATTGTTATGGCCCAATTAATCCCCACGGCAACGATAGAGTTCCTTATGCTATAAGAAATCACGCATATTATGAACTGGGCTGGGACACGACGGACCCAAGAAGGGCCTGGAGAAGGGATGCACAAGTCCGAGCCAATAAACAGCTCGAAAAGGAACATATTACTCTTGTCGCTATACGTGTAGAATGGCCAATAGATGAAGTTGTCACAATGGTCAAGGTTAATATATACGATAAGGAGATGGAAGTTTATACCGGCAGAACTGTTGATGGCAACTATCTCTATAAAGACTTCGATAACAGAATTTGTAGAACGAAGTTACCTTTTAGTCTTGATAGACCATTTAGAAGACTTAGGCGCGATAGATGGGGATGTCATCGAGTGGTGTTTTATGGTGACCATAGACAAAAGATTAAGGACTTAGCTGCTTTGATTGGATTCAAAGTTGTAGAAGTAGAGTAAGACAAATAGTGAAGAAAGGTGCCGCAAAATAACTGATTTGGTTTGCTTCGTCAATCTTCTGGGTTTAGCTTTTACCAGTTTCATTATGAAGTATATTTTGTCGCGTGGCACCGGCGGACGCGGCCGAGAGCTGCACGGTGGCCAGGGTGCCAAACACATAAAACCGCTCTGGTCGTGCATATCATTCTGCACTGGACCTGGATAAAAAACTATTTCAAATCCTTAGTAACTAAACTCGCTGTCATTTAAATGCGAGGACTGACCTTTTTTGAGATTCTACCGGTGCAGTATGAATGATATAAGAATCGCCGCAATGACGCAGACCAGCGTTAGAGCGACGATTGCTATGACGAACGGCCCAACTCGAGGAGCGGTGTTTGCTGGAACCTTTCTGCCGGCGGTATCCACGTCACAACCGCACTTGAGGCAAGTGTAGCCGCCCTCCATCCATTGGCGTTTTGTCATTTTCAATGGCGATTGAATTCTGGGAAGTGGTTCCCCACAGTCAGGGCAGGTCTTTTGCCGTCGCATGGCGCAAGACAGCAAGATGACGAAGAAAGGGACGAAGGGGGCGATGCCAACCAGCACTGAAAAAAACGGACTGCTCATTTCACGCTCCAAAGATTCATTTGACCAGGATTTCCCATATAACTTTCTATATCCTTGCCCGGCTACGCCGCCGAGCCTCTCTTCTTAACATACTACCAAATCCATCCTGATAATTCAAGATTTCCGGCTTCATGTCGAGCATCTCTAAGCCTCAATGGTCGCAAAAACATGAGTTGGCTGGCTGATTATCGACATCAAGACAGACTTCTACTTTGCTTTGGGTTCAATAGAACATACGCTGCACTTTTCTTTTGCCAAGTATTTCACAGCAGCTTGATGTACCTTCTCGGCGGTCACGGCGGCCAGGCCTTTGGCCAGTGCATCTCTGTGTTGTCCATACTGAAACTCGCGCATACCCCATTGCAAGCCGATATTGCCTTCAATCATGGCGACGGATACACTCGCGGGCGCCTGAGCCTTGAGCATTGCAGGGTCCATTACATTCGTTAGCTGATAAGAAAGCTGTGGGCCGATCATGGCGGTCTCCAATAAGGTGGCCGTGGAGCGAAGGGTCGCCAGGTGGGGCTCGATTCTCTTACGGACATCGTCGAATGAGGCCTCAGGTTTGATCGAGGCCGAAACGAAGAAGTTGTTACCTTCAGGCGTCACCAGGTCGGCGCCTGCGAAAACCCCGCCGGTCAGTTTCTTGAGTTCTGCATCCATGAAGAGTTTCATCATGAGCCATTGACTTGCAACCATGAGGGCCGGGTAATCATCGTGCGCAAAGGCTGGTATGGGCCAAGTGAGCATAAGGTGGCGAGCGTCAAGGTCCCACGTCATTTTGCGATTGCCTAAGTGCAGCTTGACCGGCTGAGCAATTTTCGCTTGCGATGAGATTGTCCCCAGTTTTTCGGTGACAATGGGCTTGATCGTTTTGGCATCGAGCCCACCAACAACACAAACCGTAGTCTCATCCAGCACGGCCAGATGTTGGTCACGGTACTGCTGGATTTCGCGGAGCGTTACCTTATTGATATTGCCTTTGAGGGCGGCGTGCGTTTTGCCATGCCGATAGCCCTGGGCCCAGGCGGCCACTGCGAATTTGTGCGTGGCCTGCCTTTTGGCAACGACGTCACATTCGGAATTGACATGTCGCTTCTCGGACTCAAGGCTTTGCTTTTTGAAAGGGATGCCCTTGAGCCATCTGGCGTGATGTGAGAGACCTTGTTGCCAGTTATCGACGGTGCCGTAGAAATCCAGGCGCACATGGTCGGGCAGGGTTTCGGCGTTCGCCTGCTGGGTACCATAGGGCACAGTAGTCCTGAATGTCAGGTGCTCAATTAAGTGTGACCATTGTCCTTGTCCCGGGCCGTCACTGGCCAAGCCCATTGGCAGAAAGGTGAAGATCGACACGTTATTACTGTCGGCTATATATAGCGAGACAACCCGAATCCCGTTGGCAAGTATAAAGCTGTCAACTTGTGGCTTCGCAGCCGAGAGTCTGCCACTGCCCAACAACAGAGTGACAACAGGCACTAACCTGCGCAGTGTTTTTACAAATCTCATTTCTCACGGTCTCCTTTCAATTCTTCTTGCCTCTGCGGCAAATAAAAAGCCGCCGCCCCAGCACAATTGGGCTCCACAAATCCCGGGAAGGATTAGATCTGTATCGACATTGGGTTTGATTGGGTTTGTTTTCCGGAAGTCTCCGGAGGGGCTGATTTTCGTAATCCTTTGTTAAAGTTGAGTTTACGTTCATTTTGGCGTTTCGGAAATTGGGTTTGTTTTGCATTTTTTGCTGATAATTTCGTACGTAATCTTTCGTAGGTTGCCGCTTGGCGGGATGCATGTCCAATTTACTATTTGCGATTTACAATTTACTCGGCCTGAAGACGGCGGATCTACGATATTCTCAATTTAGTTAGATATGTATTATACAGAGATAATAGTTGCTCGTCAAGTGAAATTTTTGTATTAACCGCGGATTAACGCGGATTTTTCGGGCCACAGACAGCACAGACGCTGTCCTGAGCCCGTTCGACTACGCTCAGGATAGACTCCGTCGAAGGAGAACGCAGAGAAATAATCAATCATCAATAATGAATTTCTTGGGCCACAGGGGGCACAGAGAACACAGAGAATCAAAGATAATTCAACCACGGATCCGTTCGGCTGCGCTCAGGACAAGCTTCGCAGATTGACACGGATTGTTCAGTGGATTAGAGATTAGAGACTAGCGAATCGTTGCTTGATATGGGGCAGGCGGACAGGTTTGTTTATTCCCGGGTCACGTTGGATTGACCGCATGGGCAGACAAGGGCTTCGACTGAGGTCACCCGAATGGCTTGCCCATCTTAGCAGGCTTGTGAAATTCCGAAATTTGCAGTTGACAGGGACCTCAATACCTGATAAGCTTAATACTAAAGCGCGACTTAA
>DAOWID010000275.1 GCA_030641115.1 Planctomycetota bacterium
CCTCAAGCGCAGCTTGGGGATGGCAAAGCTCCAAAAGCGGCGTAACCATCCCCAAATCCTTCGGATTTGAGGCTGCCACCCACTATGGAGCCACAAATCAATGTTACCCAGAATCTGAGCTATTTGAACCATGCCGAATTTCCTTTTCAATCCTACGGCGTTCATGTACCGAATTTTACCGAAGACCGGTCTCTCCGGTTGAATCATTCGGTCGCGCCAAAAAGCCAAATTGCTTTGACAAAGTCCTCTATTACATTATATTTGCAGAAAAGTTCATAACAAATATTATCTGAATTTGGGAGGTCCAACTATGAGGGCAACAAAGGTCTCGACAGATGCACAGTTTAGAGGATTTGTTCTATCAATGAAGTCCGTGTGGATCGTTGTTCTGGCGGTCTTGGCAATGCTCTTGGTAACAGTTAGTTCTGGGGCTGCTGACAGCAGTTCATCCACGTATCGAGGCGAAAAAATACCTGTTATCTTCGATACGGACATTGGCGGTGATATCGACGATACGTGGGCGTTAGCACTACTTGTACGATCGCCTGAGTTCGATGTCAAGCTGGTTACAACTGCGGTAAATAACACCCGGTCAAAAGCAAAGATAGTCGCCAAGTTTTTGGAAACTGTCGGCAGAACGGATATACCTGTCGGCATAGGAGTCCAGCAAAACAAAAACCGTCATAGGCAGGAGGAATGGACAAAAGGCTACAGACTGTCATCGTATCCCGGCACGATTTATGAAGATGGCGTGCAGGCCTTGATTGATACCATAATGAACTCGCCAAAGCCAATAAAACTGATTGCGGTGGGGCCGCTGCCCAATGTTGCGGCTGCACTGAAGCGCGAGCCTCGGATAGTTGAGAAAGCGGAATTTATCGGAATGCACGGCAGTGTTCGCCGCGGCTATGGTGGGAGCTCCAAAATCAGCGCCGAATATAATGTCAGGGCCGATGCAAAGGCAGTACAAAAGGTCTTTACAGCATCATGGAAGATAACAATCACACCTCTGGATACATGCGGCATAGTCTATCTCAAGGGCCAGAAGTATCAAAAAGTGCTGAAAAGAAATAGCGTTTTGACGCGAGCGTTGATTGAAAACTATCGGGCGTGGTATAAACATCCAATAGTGCGAAAGAACAAGGACTTGAGCGAGGCGGAGGTCAACAAAAGGGTCAACCAGAAGGTCAATTCGAGCAGCACGACCCTTTTTGATACCGTGGCCATTTATTTGGCGATGTCAACCGAATTGGCGCGTATGGAAAAATTAGGGATCAGGGTCACCGACGATGGATACACACGAATCGATGATAAAGCTAAAGTAATTAACTGCGCCACTAAATGGAAAGATTTGGGAGCCTTTGAAGATTTCTTAGTTGCCAGATTAACGAAATAAGAGCTTGACAGAGAATTGGTTCGATCAAAAACGTTTAGATGGGGACTCGAAATGAAACAAGATAAAGCGAAAGTTGCCGTAGTTGGCAGCTCCAATATGGATTTGGTGGTGAAGTCCACGAGGATACCCGCAGTAGGAGAAACGATTCTGGGTGGCGATTTTATAATGGCTCCCGGCGGCAAAGGAGCAAACCAGGCGGTGGCGGCGGCGAAATTGGGGGCGCAGGTGTACTTCATAGCTAAGCTGGGGGACGACATATTTGGCCAGCAGTCGCTAAACAACTTCAAAAAGGAGGGAGTCAACACAACCTATGTAGTCCAGACCAAGGAGGCTCCCTCGGGCGTAGCTTTGATTATGGTTGACCAGAAGGGTAGCAACAGCATTGTGGTAGCCCCCGGTGCGAATCAGAAGTTGTCGCCGGAAGATGTTAAGAAGGCTGAATCGGATATCGCCTCATCCGGTGCCGTAGTTGCGCAGTTGGAAGTGCCGCTGGAAACGATAGAATGCGCGGCTCAATTGGCTGGTAAGTCCAGCGTGCCTTTCATTCTGGATCCGGCGCCGGCACAAAAGCTCAGTGCGGAACTGCTCAAAATGATAGATGTGCTAGCGCCAAATGAAACAGAGGCCCAGATTCTCACCGATACGGAAGTGACAGACGAAAAGTCGGCCCGCAGAGCGTCAGACAAGTTGTTGAGCAGCGGTGTCAAGACGGTCATATTGACGATGGGCGAACAGGGCTTCCTGCTGGCCGATGCGGAAAAGACTGAGTTTGTTACCGCGCGAAAAGTGCAGGCCGTCGATAGCACGGCCGCCGGAGATGCCTTCACCGGGAGTCTGGCAGTCGGCCTGGCTGAGGGAAAGACAGTGTCCCAAGCCGCATCATTTGCCAATTATGTGGCTGCTCTGAGTGTTACCAAGATGGGAGCGCAGCCTTCGATGCCCACACTCCAAGAAGTCCAAGATTTTATGAATAAGTAAGCTATGAGTGAATTCACAAAGGATTAAGGGTAACCGTTCACGGGGCAAATGTGCCGTTTTATGTCATTGCGAGGTCCGCCTTTGGCGGGCCGCGGCAATCTCAATCGTTACGTTTTAGATTGCTTCGTCGTAAAACTCCTCGCAATGACCCCAAGAGCGCAACTTATACGCCGTGAACGGTTACGAATAAGGGAGGTTTCAAAAATGGTAGCAATCCAATCTTACCCGCTGGCGGTCATAATGTGTTTTGTCACTATGCTGTGCTGGGGTTCGTGGGCTAATACGCAAAAGTTGGCCACTAAGGAATGGAGGTTCCAGCTTTTCTATTGGGACTATTGCATCGGCGTGGTTCTTTTTACATTGATCCTGGCCCTTACGATGGGCAGTATGGGGTCGGCAGGGCGAAGCTTTTTTGCAGACCTTGGCCAGGCAAGTGCTAAATACCTGGGATTCGCATTTCTTGGCGGAGTGATATTCAACATAGCCAACATACTTCTTGTTGCAGCTATCGACATTGCGGGCCTGGCCGTAGCCTTTCCAATAGGAATAGGCTTGGCCCTCGCCATTGGGGTAATCACGACGTATCGCGTGGATCCGTCAGGCAATGCTTCAATTCTGTTTTTGGGCGTCGCTGGTGTAGCGGTCGCCATCATACTCGATGCGCTTGCCTACAAAAAGCTGCCTTCAAAAGGGCAAAAGACAACGTCAAAGGGCATTGTGCTATCTGTGTTATGTGGCGTGCTAATGGGCTTTTTCTACCGCTGGGTCGCGGATTCGATGCCGGCTGACCTTGCAGACCTTGGTCTGGCAAGTGAAGC
>DAOWID010000108.1 GCA_030641115.1 Planctomycetota bacterium
ATCATCACAAGACAAACGAGAGCGTAAACCAGACGGGGGAACCAGCGGGCGAACTCGTTGAACCAGAACTCAGCGTCTTGGCCGTTGTTATCAGCAAGGTGTTTGGTGACATCGTCGAGCTGGCCGGTCTCTTCGCCAACGTGCCAGATGTCTACAAAATCGATCGGCAGTTTCGGGGAGAATCCGTCAGAGACAGGATTGCCCGCCCTTGCACTTGCAGCGGCGGGCTTGAACAGGTCGGTCACAACGGCGTTGGTTGTGGCGGAGGCCGCCTTTTCGGCACAATCAGTAATGGGCAGACCGGCCCCACATAGCATGTGGAATGCCCAGCAGTAACGGCTGAGTGCGAGTTTGTAAACCGCCCGGCCCAAAATCGGTATTCTTAGCGTCAGTCGGTCCAGCAATCTGCGAGCAGGGCCGGTCCTCGGCGTCATCCGGACAATAGCAAAGATGACTGCGGCTGGTAAGTAAAACAGCAAAAGGATTTTTACTACTGCGATAAGATAGGGCATTATTTGCCAGCCGCCAAAAGCGAGACGTGGCAGCGGAGCAACAAGAGCAGTGACGTGAATAAGAACAAGGGGCAAGATCATCGCTGACAACATCTTTCTTGTGATACGTTGAGAGAATTCATGCCACTTAGATAGCAGGTCGAGTGCCTGGGGCAGATTGCCGGATTCTTCGGCAGCCCGGACAAGCATTACGTCCAGCGGGTCAAATATTTTGGGGCTATGGGCCATTGTTTCTGCGAGGGGATTACCTTTTGAGACGGTGTCGGCTAATCTGAGAAAGGCGGCTCGCAGTCGCGGGTTTGAGCCCGAGGCGACAGTATTTAGCGAGCGCAGCAGCGGTACGCCGGCATCGAGCATAATCGAAAGGTTGTGATAGACCAAAGCGAGCGTATTTGCCACTTTTGATCCCTTTTAGGTCAATTCGCAAAAGATAGTTCTCAGCGAGCCGGAGGTCAGGTCTTCGGACCTTAAGAATAGCCGAATCAGCAGGTCGCAGCAAGATGTATTTGCACTGCGTCCTGCGAGAATCATATTTGACGGAGCCGGTAGTGCTTGGTATTGTGCTACGGCAGGCACGGACGTATAGTGAAGACTCAGGACCAAGGACACATAATCAATATTGAATGTCGAAGAGCAGATAAGAGGGAAATAAAGATGAAGCAATTGAATGTTCTGTTGCTTGTGCTGACAGTAAGCGCCACTCTTGAAGGCAGCCAGGCAAAGGCGGGCGAGAGAGAGTTCGCATATCCCGGCAAGAAATGGCAAGTCAAGAGCCCCGATACAGTTGGCCTAAATGCAAAGAAATTAAAGGCGTTGAGCGATTACGCTGGGGGATTCGGTTGCGTCGTACGGCACGGGTATATGGTCTATACCTGGGGCGATGCGAGCAGGCGAAAAGACGTTGCATCAGCAGTAAAGCCTGTTTACACGCACTTCCTGCTTGAGGCCGTGGAAGAAGGGCTGCTAAAGAGTGTTGACGAGCCCGTTGTGAAAGTCGAGCCAAGGCTTAATTCGCTAAACAAGAAGCTCGGCTACAAAGACCGTAAGATTACTTGGCGACATTTGTGCAATCAGGTCTCGTGTTACGGTGTGCAGGAGCAGCCGGGCAAGGCCTTTGATTATAATGATTACAATATGGCACTATTTTTCGACAGCCTGTTTCTAAAGGTGTACGGCTCAACGTGGAAAAAGGTGGATGGTGACATTCTGCACGCCAAGCTCACCAAGCCTCTACAGTGTCAGGACAAACCGACTTTCATGGCATTTGGGACTGGTAACCGGCCGGGTCGATTGGCGATGTCGCCGCGCGACTTTGCCCGCTTCGGACTCTTGTATTTGCGCAGAGGCAAGTGGAAGGGCAAGCAGCTCATGAGCGCCAAGCATGCGACTTTGGCCGTCACGTCGCCACTGCCTGTTTCAATTGCGCGCACGAAGGGCAAATCAGCGGAGATGATAGCTGGGCAGCGTTCGATTGGCGGAGGTAACAACCAGTGCGACCACAACGGCAGTTACAGTTTTGCATGGTGGGTAAACGGTATTGGCCGTGATAAAAAACGCAACTGGCCTGACGTCCCAAGCGATGTGTTTGGATGCTTTGGGCACGGGGACATACGCGCTATGGTTGTTGTGCCGAGTCTGGATTTGATAGTGAGCTGGAACGACACGAAAATCCGTGGGAACAAGATGGTCAACCATGCGCTGAAGCTGTTGGCCGAAGCGGCTGCTTCAAATCCGAAAAGAGCTGGGAACAATCAGACCCGAAATGATGGTGCTAAAGCTGGGGGACGTGTAAAGGATCTTGGAAACAGAACGGCCGTTATGTGGCAGTATGTTGAGTGGAGCATCAAAGGCGTTTCGTATTCCGGGAATCCTTTCGATGTTTCTGCAACAGTGACATTCAGCCGCCGTGGCAGCGGTGAAGAACGCAATACGGAGATGTTCTACGATGGTGATAAGACCTGGAAGTTTCGCTTTACGCCAACGCAGACGGGCCAGCGGGCCTTTAGCACCAAAAGTGATGTTCCCGCCTTGAACGGTCACAGTGGAACGGTTACAGCCAAAGATAACGCTAATCCCAAAATCAAGGGCTTTCTCGCGAATGTCGGCAATAAATTTGCAGTCCAGGTGAAGAATGCTTCGGATCTGCGAGGATACATCTTCAATGTATATATGAGCAGGGTGAAGCTCACTGCGTTCTTAGATGAGTTTGGTTCCGACTTGGGGAAGGTGGAGAATATGGCCAGAGCTTATTTTGAAGATGCTCTGGCCAATGGGTTTGAAATCATATTTGTTCATGTAAACAACAATTGGTTTAAGTTCGGGGTGAAAAAACATAGCGAACACAAGAGCGAAAATCCGGACCCTGTGACATTCAGCGTGCTGGAGAAGATCATCTTGACCGTTCACAAATTGGGAGGCCGGGTCCATATCTGGGCGTGGGGGGATGAGTCGCGTAAGTGGACGCCGATAGGCCTTCCCGGCGGTGTCAATGGAAAGGCTGATAGACGTTTGCAGCGTTACATTGCTGCACGTCTTGGCCCTTTGCCAGGCTGGACGATGGGATATGGCTTTGATTTGCATGAGTGGACGAATGCAAAACAACTCAATAGCTGGGCCGATTTTTTGCACGAGCATTTTGGGTGGCAGCATTTTTTAAGCGCGAGGGGACATCAACTCAAAGGATCTTACAACATAAATTCATACGACGGATTCGGACGTGGCGTGCCCTTGGCTGCGACATCGCACGGGCCGAAGGATTACCAGGAAATTGCCGAAGATTTGGACGGTGACTTGCGACAGCCACATTTCTATGAAGAGCGACACAGCTATAAACGTGACGGCTTTGATCTTGACATGGACGGGACCAGAAGACTGCTCTGGTGGGAATCTATGGCTGGTGGAATGGGCGGTTTTTTTGGCTTTTACCCCACAAGTCCGCACCCGTATCCGAATCCTGAACAACTGCGCAGCCATTACGCGTTCTGGCATACAAAGAAGCGATTCATGCTGGATATGGAACGGGCTAACAATCTGACCAGCGATGGTTATGTGCTGCGAGCTGCTTCAAATGCCAACTACGTTTTCTATAAAGAAAATGCTCCGTCGATTCGTATGGATCTTTCCAGTATGGCGGGCCCACAGCCGGCTATCGCTATAGACACGAAAAAGGAGTACGACGAGGTCGAGCTGAAGACCCTCGCTAAGAAAGAGCACGTATGGGACGCACCTTATCGCTCTGATTGGGCGGTCGCCGTGGGCAAGTTTGGTCACAGCAGTGGTGCAGGCAAGCTGGCCGGAAACCCGGTCAAAGAATCTGTATCTGGAGGCGGTCATATTATTGTCGATCCCGACCATCCTCAGTGGCTCAAACGAAAAGGCGGTGCCCCGTTTTTTATGTGTGGGCCGGGTGACCCGGAAGATTTCCTTTACCGCGGCAAACTCAAGCCGGATGGGACTCGGGACGGAGACCAAAAGGCGCTGATCAAGAAGCTAAAAGGAACCGGCGCTAATTGCATTTACCTCATGGCCGTTCGTTCACACGGCGGCGATGGAGATAAAACGCACAATCCGTTTGTAAATAGTGACCCTCGTAGAGGTGTTAATCAGAAGGTGCTCGCGCAATGGGAAGAATGGTTTACAGAAATGGATAAAGACGGCATCGTAATCTATTTCTTTTTCTATGACGACAGTGCGCGGATCTGGGATACGGGCGACAGGGTGGGTCAAGAAGAGAGAGATTTTATCCGTACGCTGGTCGATCGGTTCGAGCATCATAGAAACCTGATATGGTGTATTGCGGAGGAATACCAGGAGGCGTTCAGTGCTAAGCGAGTGAAAAATATAGCGGCACAGATTCGCGCGGCTGATGATTATGGCCATGTGATAGCCGTGCACAAGCTCAGCGGGCTGAATTTCTCTGAGTTCGCCGATGAGCCCAACATCGACCAATTTGCCATCCAGCATAATGTATCCAGTGCGGATGTTCTGCACAAGGGTATGGTTGACGCGTGGAAACGGGCGCGAGGTAGGTACAATCTGAACATGTCTGAGGCGGCGGACTTTGGGACAGGCAAAGATGCACGCGATAAAAGCTGGGCGTGCGCAATGGGCGGCGCGTATGTAATGATTCTGGGAATGGATATCGCTACCACTGCAAAAAGTGACCTTGAAAACTGTGGACGGCTGGTACGCTTCTTTGAGTCCACCAATTTTCATCAAATGTCACCACACGATGAGTTGAAATATGGAGATACAACATACGTGTTGGCGCTGCCAGGGTACAGTTACATTGCTTACACGCCGGAGCTTCGAGGTGAAATTGGACTGAAGGATATGACGGCGGGAACATACGAATTCCGCTGGTTTGACTGTGCAACGGGAAAGCAAGTCACGCAAACAAGAGTGCGTGTGAATGCTGGAAGCCACACGTGGAGTAAGCCTCATGGCATCGGTAATGAGTTGGCTGTCTATGTCAAACGCGTTAAAGAATAATGCGAGGGAGGGTTAAAGGAGAGTGTGTTCTGATGGACGATATTCAAATTTTTACGACGCCCATTCTGGACGGCATTAAAATCACACAATACAAAGGCATGATTATTGTGCGGAATGTCCGGGCCCTCAATATTGTTCGTGATGTTTTTACCAGGTTCCGTGACATATTTGGTGGGCGATCAGGGGCGTACCAAGAAGTTATGAAGCAGATGCAGGATGATGTTATTGCTGAAGCCAAGCAAGAAGCCAGAAGGTTGGGCGCAAATGCCATTGTAGGTTTTTCTCTGGACTATGATAATGTTGGTGCCAAAGGCAAATCACTTTTGATGGCTTCTGCAAAAGGCACGGCTGTCATAATAGAATAGCCATTCGGCGCTTTCTGAATTACAGAGGTGCTGATATCTTGTCCTTGCGCTGATTATTAGTCCTGAACTGACGCGGCGTCACCCCAACAAGCCCCTTAAAAGTGCGGGTAAAATAGCTTTGATTATTGTAGCCTACTTGAAAGCAAATCTCCGTACAATTCTGGTCCGTCGCAAGCAACAGTTGTTTCGCCTGCTCTATCCGAACGCTCGTAAGGTAATCTATGATCGTAATGCCCATCTGCTCTTTGAATATATGGGCCAGTCGGGAAACACTTAAGTGCGAAACCCTTGCAATTTCCGCAAGCGTCATCGGTTTATCGTAGTTGGCGTCGATATAATTTATGGCCGGCCTGATTTGGGTCATCTTCTTGGCATCCTGCGAAGAATAAACCAATTCGATGAATTCGTTCAATGCTGTACTAATCCACGCACACAAATCCTCTTGGTTATTGATTTGCATTACCTTGTTGACATAAGCCAGATTCTTCTCAAGCATGACGTCAATATTCACGCCGCCTTCTACAGCAGCCCGGCTCAAGATACTCAGCAGCTCCAGTAATCTCGCTTTAAGGATTCCCAAATCACCGATGTTGTGGAACAATACAGTTCCCAGTATGGAATTGAGAATCTCCTTGGCGCCGGTCCTGTCGCCGATTTTCACCTTGCCTAACAGCTCCCGCTCACTTTCTAAGGGATACTGCCATTCTGTCCCGAGCTTTTTTCTCTCTTGGATGAACTCGCCTATTTGCGACTGCTGCTCTGACCGCTCGCGCCGCCACCTGATAAGACGCGGGTCGAACCCGCCAACTTCGTAGAGCAGGTCAAACAGGAACTCCGCCGCATTATGGATTGTCCGCCCCGGCATAACGGGCAGCTCTCGCATCGCCGCCGCCAATTTCACTTTATCTGTACGAACGTCCTTCAATCGTCTGTGAACGTCCTCGATTAAGATCTCTGTTACCGGTTCCCAGAGGCATTTGCCAAAAAACATCCCGCCCAATGCGTTATCCCTATCCATAACCGGCACACAGACCAGGACGATACCGGCATGGCAAATTGTGATATAAGACTGTCCCGTCTCTATCGCAATCTCAAGGCTGCGACGGCGCTGCCTATTGCACCTCCGCAAACCTGTGGCGTTACTCTGGACAAGCTTACAAAATGCCGGGTAACAATCGGCGCTGCACATCTGTTCTATTTCTTTGCCCTGGATGTTTCTTGTCTCCAGCCCCAGATGGAAATGTTTGCCGAAAATACCCTCAATTTCTTCAAATTTTCCTCTGGTAGACAATTTTGCCAGCGTTGCTTGATCAGTCATTCTCGCCATCTGCCACCTATTTATGCACAATACGCGATACACACTACACAATACGAATATAGCAAGATAGTGCTATTATACCAAATCCACAAGAAAACGCCACCTCAACAGTCAATAATCGCTCATCAATTTGCTCTGTTGAAAAGGTCGGCGTGAACGATGGAGCACAGAAACGAAGCGTGTGACTAATTTCTGTGGCATTGTGTAACAGTATTCCTGAGAGGATTTTATCTGCCATTGTCATTGCGAGGGAGCGAAGTGACCGAAGCAATCTCTTGCATTGATGGTTTTGAGATTGCCACGCCCCGACAAGTCGGGGCTCGCAATGACAAGGGCCTGCCACCAGATCTGGTCACACACGGAAGGAAGATTTGCGTAAAAGTAAGTAGTCAAGAGAGAGGAAATTACGTACAATGCTTGATTGCTCGTGATTAGTCGTTAGTATTTGGTCGTTTGTGATGAGCGGTTAGTGTTTTATCAGGAGAGCGAAGATGTCAGGTCATTCACACTGGGCGGGAATAAAATATAAGAAGGCGGCTGTTGATGCAAAGCGCGGCAAAGTATGGAGTAAGCTGGCCCGAATGATAATAGTTGCTGCAAAGGCGGGCGGGGGCGATCCGGCGGCAAATCTTTCGCTGCGGTATGCAATCGACAAGGCCAAAGCCGCCAATATGCCAAAGGACACGATTGAAAAGGCAATCAAAAAAGGAACCGGCGAGATAGAAGGTGTCAGTTTCGAAGAAGTGCTCTATGAGGGTTACGGGCCGGGTGGAGTCGCCATTATGGTTGAGGCGTTGACGGACAACCGTAATCGAACGACGCCGGAAATTAAAAGACTCTTCGAGAAATACGGCAGTTCACTGGGAACAAGCGGATGTGTTAACTGGATGTTCACCAAAAAAGGGCTTATTACGGTTGGTACAGACCAGGGCGACGAGGATGAGCTTTTGGAAATTGCTCTGGCAGCGGGTGCAGACGATATGCAAAACACTGGCAGCGTTTATGAGATAACCTGTGAGCCGAGCGCTTACGAGAAACTAAAAAAGACGCTGCAGGAAAAAGAAATACCCACTGAAGTAGCGGAGATTTCGATGGTGCCGCAAAACATGATAGCAGTCAACAACGCGGCAATGGCCAAAAAAATAATTACCCTCATGGAAGCCTTGGAAGACCACGACGATGTGCAGAACACATACTCGAACTTTGATATACCCGATGAGATAATAGCTCGTATATCGTAATGCGTATTGCGTATATCGTTTTGTGTTAAAGAAGGAAAAAAGGCAAATAAATGCTCCTGAATCCTTTTGCCTCTTCTGGGATAGGTGGGGAGTATCAGAGGGAGAGGTGATTTAAGTCCATTGACTATTGGGCAGAGATTGTGTAGTATTTAGAGGCGAGAAGGCTGCACTTCGGAAACTGAACAGACATAACGGCTGGGGGCTGTTTTTGGAGATATTTTATGGCTATGTGGCTGGTCAGAGCAGGGAAAAATGGCGAGCAGAAGAACGTTGCTTTAGAAAACAATGTTGCTGTTATCGGTTGGCGAGAAATGCCCGATTTCAGGCGTGTGAAGACTAAAAACGAAATGTTTGAGCTATGCAGAAAGTTCTATTCCGATTCTTCAGAAAAAGCTCTAATAAACCGTAATAGTCAAGTCTGGACCTTTTACAATCGTATCAAGGAAGGAGATCTAGTAATACTCCCACTCAAAACTCAATCTGTCATAGCAATTGGAAGAGTCACTGGTGCGTATGAATATAGGACAGACCTGGGAGCAGGTAATCACCATACGAGACCTGTAGAATGGATACGAACCGACATTCCTAGAACTGCCTTCGAACAAGATTTGCTGTATTCTTTTGGTGCATTTATGACTGTGTGTCGTATCCAACGCAATAATGCTGAAGAACGTATCAGAGCAATTCTGGAAAATCGCAAGGTACCTCCGAGGCCAAACGGTGATGAAGATGGTGGAGAAACGGAACGGCCCGATGTGGAGCAGTTTGCGAAAGACCAGATACTTACGTACATTCAGCAGAAATTTGCGGGTCACGGATTAGCAAGACTTG
>DAOWID010000488.1 GCA_030641115.1 Planctomycetota bacterium
ATTCCTACACAATCGAGTTAAGCTATCAACGTCTAAAACATTGCCGTGAATGTCAGAATAATAGCTGAGGGTCTTACTACAATACTTGCCAAGCGCCTCTCAGGTCCTTTCTCGGTGCGTAGAAGGCAACTGGCGCGGACACAATGGCTCAGCGCACAGGAACTGCGAGGACTGCAAACGAAACTGCTCAAAAGACTCATCCGCCATTGCTATCATACAGTACCTTATTACAGGAAGTTGATGGATGATCATGGCATCAGAATCCGGGACATCAAAGCGCTCGACGACATTAAACTGTTTCCAGTACTTACAAAAAAGGACGTTTTGCAGGCTGGTGATTCCATCATCTCCAGCAGATACCCCAGATGGATGACCCGAATGGGCTACACTGGAGGGACAACCGGCACACCTATGCAACTCAGAAGAGACCTATTCTCTATAGCCAACGAACACGCTTTCGTGCGCAGACAGTGGGACTGGGCCGGTATCGGTCTCCGGGATAAATGTGCTTATCTTACGGGCAGACTTGTCGCAAAGCCTGACGACAAGGGCAGCTCACTCTATGCCTACGATCCAATAATGAAAGAACTGATTCTTTCAACATACCACCTTTCCCCCGAAACAGCCAAAGACTATGCAAGCGTGATCAAAAGTTATGGTGCCAAAGCTATCGTCGGCTACCCCTCTGCGGTTTGCCTGCTTGCAAGAACGTGTCTGCTGTCGGGGATCGACATCAAGATTAAATCGACACTAACATCATCCGAAACATTGAGCAAAGGAATGCGGGATACAGTAGCGAAGGCTTTTGACTGCACGGTGTATGACTTCTATGGCAGCGCTGAGCGAGTCTGCTATATTCAGACCTGTGAGCGGGGGCGCTACCACGTTATACCAGAATATGGCTTGACCGAGTTAGTGCCCGTTGATACGTGGGATAATGGCAAATGCAAGGTGGTCTCGACAGGATTCTGGAACATGGCTATGCCTTTGATACGATATGATACGGGTGATCTTGTTACGAGATCAGATGAACCGTGTCCGTGTGGAAGGTCATTTCAAGTAGTCAAGTCTATAGAAGGGCGCCAGGCCGACATCGTAAGAACACCCTCCGGTAGAGAGTTTGGCGCGGCGATTCTCACGCATCTACTATACGGGGCTGGCAACATACTCGAAAGCCAAATCATACAAGACGCTTTAGATCATCTAACCATTAAATATGTGCCAAGCTCAGAGTTCTCACAAAAGGACGTCAAAGCTTTCGAAGGCCTCATCCTTCAACACCTTCCAGGCGAATTAAAAGCCGATCTGAAACAGGTAAAAGCCGTCGAAAGGACCCAAAGTGGTAAAATCAGACCGGTTGTATCCGTGATAGACAGGCAGAACCGAATAAATATGTCCCAAGCAAATCTTTCACCTGCAAATGCAATCGCAGAACCTTAACAATATGTCCGTCTTGTGCTTTGGGGGGCAAGACTGGTGGTACCACAACCGGGCTCATGTTGACATTCAGTTGATAAGACGATATGCCAAAAAAGGACCCGTCATATATGTCAACTCCATAGTAATGCAAAAGCCCAGAATCACCCAAGGCAGGAACTTCGCTCGGAAATTGATCCGCAAATCCAAGAGTATTCTCAGGGGACTCAACAAAGTCGACACGAATCTCTGGGTATACAGTCCCATCTCGTTTCCACTGCACCACATGGGCTGGTCACAGAGACTGAATGAGAAAATCCTTGGACTCCAATTGAGACACGTCCTTAGGACATTAGGTCTGATCGATCCTTTGATATGGGTAGTCTGCCCTGCTGCATGCGACGTAGCTCTGAAGCTCACAAAGACAAGATTGGTGTATCTAAGAACGGACGCGTACGAGTTGTTCCCCAATGTGGATTTCGACGTGATAAGAATGTACGACCAAAAGCTGAAAGCCAACTCAGATTTGACCCTATTCGTGAGTGGCAAGCTGTATGATGAAGAAGCCTCAGAATGTAAAGAGTCCATGTTCCTGGACCATGGAGTCAATTACGATATGTTTGCGGCAGCAGGCCCTGCTACTAATGTGCCTGTAGAAATGAATCAGATCAATAAGCCGATTATAGGCTATTTTGGCTCCATCGACAGTCACACAGTTGACTACGAGTTGATCGATAAGCTGACTGACTTGTTGTCCGAAATGTCATTTGTATTTATCGGCAGCGTCTACTCTGAGTATCCTGCCTTTGCCGAGAAGAAGAATGTGTGGATGTTAGGGCAGAAAGACTATAACGAGGTTCCCATCTACGGCGAATGTTTCGACGTCACGATCATGCCCTGGCGACAAACTTCCTGGATACAAGCATGCAATCCAATAAAACTGAAAGAGTACCTGGCGCTGGGTAAACCCATAGTCAGCGTGCCTTTTGTAGAACTCGACAAATATCTTGATGTCGTCTACGTAGCTAAGAACCCTGATGATTTTGCAGAATGTATAAGGAAGGCATTGGCTGAAGACGGCCCCGAACGTGTTGCGGCCAGAAGGAAAAAGGTCGAGAAGGCTTCCTGGGGTAGCAAGGCGGAACAAGTCTTAGGACTTCTGTTCGACAATAAGAAATCTAATCAGGGTGAACCGGCTAATGTGTAGGGACAAAATACTAAGAATCTGTCTTGTAGGGTCGGCTGGAGGACACATGAGTCAACTACTGAAGTTGCGAGAGGGCTGGAAAGGACACCGAACGTTCTACGTTACAACAGCGGATATTGTTAAAGAAGAACTTCAAAAATATGGCAATGTCCATCTTGTCGGGCAGTGCAATCGTGAACATCCTTTGCAGGTGATTCAGGTGCTCTTTCAGTGCCTCAGAATCATTCGTCAAGAGCGTCCGGATGTCATCGTGAGCACAGGGGCAGCCCCCGGCTTGTTAATGTGCCTGTTAGGGAAGCTTTTCGGTTCAAAAATTGTGTGGGTAGATAGCATTACAAATGTCCGGCGATTATCTCTCAGCGGCCGGATGGTGAGGCCTTTCGCCGATTTGTTCTTGACTCAATGGCCAGAGCTATCTGAACCGCGTGGAAATGTCGAATACGTGGGGGCAGTGATATGATCTTTTTGACGGTGGGGACACAGTTTCCGTTTGACCGTCTCGTAAAAGCTGTAGATGATCTGCTTGACGGAGACTTGGTTAACGAAGGGATTTTCGCCCAGATTGGCGACAGCTCGTATCGGCCACGCAACTTCGAAGCCGTCTCATCCTTAGAGAAGCATTTGTTTGACAAACACTTTCGTGAAGCGTCCTGTGTAATAGGCCATGCTGGAATAGGTACTGTCTCAATGGCGATGGAGCATGAAAAGCCACTCCTGGTGGTACCGCGTCAGCAAAAGTACGGGGAGGTCGTGAACAATCATCAAGTGGCCATTGCTGAACGGTTTGAGAAACTGGGGCACTTACTTGTAGCTTATGAGACGCAAGAGCTGCCTACAAAAATAGACCAGCTCCGGACGTTCGTGCCACGCAAGCGTGAGGTCCGCCCCAAGGCAGTAGCGCAAAGGATCGCATGCTTTCTAAATCAACTTATAACCTCTGATGCATAAACGATCTATCAACGGATATAATGTCGAGGCTATCATACTTGTCGGTAGCCGTGATTTCGGGCGGTGCCCGGTGGCGACGCGTCTGCCAACAGCTTTGTGGCCGGTTGCAGGAGAACCCGCTCTCCAACGTTTGCTCAATCATTTAGCCAAAGAAGGGATAAGGCGGGTGACAATCTGCTCCAACGGCGATGGTTCATTGCTGGCAGAATCGATCGAAGCTAATAAGGGTCTGAAACTTAAGTTTCTCCATGAGCCGTTGCCGGTCGGCCCAGCCGGCTGCATTCGCGACGCTGTTGGCTTTGAAACAGGTGCGTTACTTTTGGTATTACCTGCCAGCATAGTGCGCCCTCCGAAAATCGATGCGCTAATAAAAGCTCACCGCGACGGTCAATCTTGTTTGACCGTGATGCTTAATCCTAACCAACGAAACGGCCAATCGATGGGCCAAGCAGCCGACATCTACATCTGCAACCCAGGTATCTTAGAACACATTCCAAAAGAGGGTTATTTCGATATCAAGGAGGGGTTAATCCCCGAAATGCTCCGGGCTGGTAGAAGCGTCCATGCGGCCAGATTACCATATTCCGTTGGGCACTTTCGAGATCGGCAAGAATACCTACATGCCGTCGCTGACTACCTTGAAAACACCCCAAAGCTGGACTCTGACTTTGCGCTTCACAAGCGAACGAACTCGCAAACCGTGTGGATGGCAGCGAGTGCTAAGGTTGACACAAGCGCCCGACTTTACGGGCCAGTTGCAATTATGGATGGCGCTTGCATTTCAAAGAGCGCCGTCGTTATTGGGCCAGCCATAGTTGGGCGAAACGTTATTATCAGAGAAGGCAGCGTGGTAGTAAACAGCGCACTTTGGGACGACGCATACGTAGGTCCAAATTGTCAAATCCAACAGTGCATAGTCGACTACCGCGTTGCAGTGTCACGCAATACCGTCGTGGAAGAAGAGTCCATACCGTTCAAAGCTGAAGGAGTGTTACAGACGTCGGTCAACAAAGCAGTAGTTGTTATGAGAAACAGCGCAAGCAAATTGCGGCACACGCTACAACCACAACCTGATAAAATCAACCATAAACCTCCAAGCCGGGCCCAATCACACAAGATCGAGCTCGCCGCCTGGCTTGGGAGCGGTCTTGCCCTAATTGCATTTCTCTGGTCTTATTGGCCTGGCTTTGTGGACCTATGGAACATATGGCAAAGAAGTGACGAATATTCCTGTGGTCTTTTGGTCCCCTTTTTGGCGGTCTATATCTTATGGTCGAGGCGTCATGATATTGCCCGGTGCCGCATAAGGCCTTCTATTTGGGGTATATTTGCCTTTCTGGCAGCGCAGGCAATCAGGCTTTTCGGATTGTTCTTTATGTACGGTTCAGCACAAAGATTGTCCATTGTTCTGAGTTTTGCCGCACTGGTGCTGCTTTTGTTTGGCTGGGAGCTTTTTCAAAAGGTATCTACAACATTACTGTTTTTATGCTTAATGCTACCTTGGCCCCAAAAGGTGCACACTGCGTTGTCACTACCCTTGCAGGATTGGGCCACGACTTCGGCTGTATTTTGCCTTGAGGCTTTAGGCTACGAGGTCACCAGGGAAGGTCATATCATCGATATTGGGCCAGCAAGCGTGGCAGTTGCGGAGGCATGCACCGGCTTACGGATGATCACTGCCTTCTTCGTCATAAGTGGTTTAGTTGTCCTAATAGTCGAGCGAGCTTGGTGGGAAAAGGTGGTTATTCTTGCTTCCAGCTTGCCGATAGCTTTGCTCTGCAACACGGTGCGTTTGACGGCCACCGCGCTGGCCTTTACTGTGGTTAGCAGCAGCGCGTCCAGAGCCATATTCCACGACTATGGCGGATACACCATGATGCCGTTGGCACTGGGCGTTGTGGTTGCTGAGCTATGGGTTTTGATGAAACTTACGACGCTTCCTGAGAAAGCCGAAGCGATAATAATCACAAGCCGAAGCAGTAATTGATGTTGCTAACAATAACGGAAGGAGAATGACAAAATGAACGACTTGGAGAAGTATCACGATCACGTGCTTGTCGAAAGGTCTGCCAATTCTGAAGTGACGCCTGAATCTGAAAGCCAGAGCACATCCAATTTCATTGTTGGCGCGCTGCGCCGCTGGTACATTGTGCTGTTGGTATTCATTGTAATGTGCGGGGTCGGATTGCCTGCAATATGGCTCCTGATCGAACCTTCATGTGCCGTAACCGGGGCAATAAGGGTCGCTCCCATCTTAAGAAACATCATAACCGGCGAGACAGACACAGGAGAAATATCAAACTACCAAATGTTCATGCAAACTCAAGCAAAGATGATCAGAAGTGAGCCCGTGTTACAAAGAATAGCAGATGATTTAGCAGAAAAGAAACTCTCGTTTTTTGAAGGTGAGCCTGCCGGCCTTGTCGCAAAGTTGAAACGGAGACTAAGGCAAACGACAGCAAAACCTGACGCGGTGGCAAAGCTGAAACAGGCGCTATCTTCTGGTGCCATAAGGGTCGCACCTGATCGTCATAGTTATCTAATGGAAATAACTATGAAAAGCACAAATCCCGACGAGGCCAAGAAGATTGTAGATGCCTTTATCAGCGCCTATATGGCCGTCGAAGTCAAGAAATCTGCCCAGGACCGAGACCGAGACCTGCAGCAACTTAAAGATGAGCGAAAACTGCGTGCCAACAGAATCAGCGATTGGAACGACAAAATACGCGGATTAGCAGAAGAGTATGGAACTACAGACTTGATCAGTCGGCAGGATATGAGGCTAAGACGTGTCACGACCCTGCTATCTGAGCTGACCAATATAGAGGCACGCAGAATTAACCTCGAAGCCCAGGTCCAATTTCTCGAGCAGACCAAAGAGCAAGCTATTGCACCTGAAGAGATGCTGAGAATGCGCAGTGAGCTCGTTAATTCCGACCCTATGGTCCAGGACCTGACTCGAAATATCGTCCAATTGGAACAAGACCTTATCGTCACCAAGCAAAGACTGACACCTCAAAACCCAGTCCTTATACAACAACAAGAAATCTTCTGCGCGTTCCAATCGCGTCTTGAAGAGAGGCGTGAGGAGATAGCCAAAGATTTCGATGATATGGCTTCTCAAGAAATCAACAAAGTCCGCAGTGACAAAGTACTCAACGTACAGACTGAGCTGGAACAGACCAAGGTACATGAAAAGCATATCCGCGAGGTGCTGGCTAAGGAAGACACGCAAGTCATCGAAATCGGCCGCACACAACTGGATATTCAAGATTGGCAATTCAAGCGCGATTTAGATCAACAAGTTCATGATGAGATCTGCCGGAGAATACAAGATCTGGAAATGGAAGCAAAGCGCCCTGCAAGAGTCACTGTCGCTTATAATGCCGACATTGCCTCTTTCCAAGATAAGCGCACCAAGTACACAACGGCCCTTATGTTCGGTGCGATGGCCTGTGGAATGCTGGCGGCCTTTCTAAGGGACAAGGCAGACCTCAGCTTACATACTCCTGACGAGGTGGCTGAACGCATCGGCATCCGAATAATCGGGACTACTGCCAGTACACACTTGGTCAAATCATCTCTTCTGCCGGCCCAGACAATCGGAGACTACCAAACCATTCGTGCCAATCTACAGCTACTCAACAGCGGCGGAATGCCAAAAAAACTGGTCGTTACAAGCCCGGCTATGCGAGAAGGCAAGACTACTTTTGCGATCAATTTGGCAACAAGTTTAGCCGAGTCCGGCAAAAGAGTCCTGCTGATAGATGGCGACTTGAGAAAACCTGACGTCGCTCACTTCTTGAATCTTCCCAACGGCTCGAGGGGCTTACAAGATGTGCTCTTCGGAAGACCATTTAGTCAAGCTGTCTGCGCCACAGCTGCAAGTGAGCTGGATATATTGCCAGCGGATTCCCGCAATGCAGCAGATGCCTACGAACTAATAGCTTCTCCTCTAACAGGCGAGCACATAAACACGATCAGCCAAGACTACGACCACGTGATTATTGACACTCCCCCCGTCCTTGCTTTTCCTGACACGTTGCTGTGGGCGAAGATCGCAGGTGCGGCCATATTGACCAGTTTCGCCGGGCACACTACCTCACCGGACCTGAGAAAAGCAAAGGAACGTTTTGCGCAGATAAATGTCACTGTGCTTGGCACCGTCATGCACAACGTCCCGGTAGATCACAGTTACTACCGCTATAGCTACTGTTACTACGCCCGCAGACGCCGAGTGGGCAGAAATACCAAGCAGCTCATACCAATTCTAGTTGGAAATCGCCGGTGGGATGGCACATGATACTGCTGGAGGGGCTTGGTCCTTGCCTTTCGCCAATTCGGATGAACCTGATTATCAAGCAAAGTATTCCCATTTGTTCGGAGCTCACGCGAAATGCTAAATCGAACGGGTGGGTCGCTTTTTCGGACGGGCGATTTGCTACGCAAATCAACAGGGAGCTGCTCGACAAGGTGCTCGCTAACACCGAAGCAGACGTCTTAGCGGTTAATGTCGAGACCGGGTTACTTGCGCGCCACGAGAAAGTACGATTGACAGCCAAGAACAAGGTGGCAGGTTTCCGTCGGTTCTATACTGATTCGGCCGAGTCCGCGCCCATTCCAACAGATTGGCCTCATTGTGTCTTTGTCAAAACTTGTGCTCTTGACAGAGTGTTAGCGGATCGCGCTTTGCCCGGGTCATTTTCTGCTTTCTTAGAAAGGTGTCGGTCAAATGACTTGACAGTGCACGCAGTCAATGTGGCTGGAGTAGCACTCGATTTGGAAACGGAAGAAGGGTTGCTGAACTTCTGTAAGACAGCGCTTCCAAAAATTCAAAATTCAGGATTGAGAATTCGAAATTCGAATACGATATCCCAAGATTCAAAATTCATCGGGAAAGTGCTGTTAGGAAAAAACGTCCACATCGGCCCGAAAGTTATTATTGTGGGCCCGACAATTGTCGGCAATAACGTTACGATCAAACAAGGCACCGTCATAAAGTCATCGATAATTGGCTCAAAAGTCTCGGTACCAGAGAATCAATTTGTACAGAACCGCGTTGTAACAGCACCGGAATTTGCTGGGAACCACCCAAATTTATTGACAAGTCCGCCGCGGCGGATTGCCGAGCAAGTCTCTGATAGGTTGCTCGACCTAAGCCATTTTGAGAGTGGCAACGGCACTTTCCGCACCTGGCCGAAGTTCGCTTACGCACGGAGCTTCAAACGAGTCGTTGACTGTCTTGTCGCGATAGTGGCGCTGATTCTATTTGCCCCCATAATGCCCTTCATCGCCTTGGCAATAAAGTTGGATTTGCCTGGACCGATATTTTTTAAGGATAAGCGCCAAGGACTTCACGGAAAGGTATTCAACTGTTTGAAGTTTAGGTCCATGCGCGTGGGGGCTGACAAGATGCAGGAAAAATTAAGAACCGCCAGTCAGGTAGATGGCCCGCAATTCAAGATTACGAACGACCCCCGACTCAGCGATGTCGGCAGATTCTTGCGAGACACATACATTGACGAAGTGCCTCAATTCCTTAATGTTCTGCTCGGTCAGATGAGTGTTGCCGGCCCAAGGCCTTCTCCCGAATCGGAGAATATATCGTGTCCACAATGGCGTGACGCCCGATTATCGGTTCGGCCGGGAATCACGGGACTATGGCAGGTCCGCAGAACGCGCCCGCCAACGAAAGACTTTCAAGAATGGATATATTACGACACCGAATATGTAAGAAATCTGTCTCTAAGGATGGACTTATGGATATGTTGGCAGACAATCAAGGTGATGGCCAAGAACTTTGTTGACCAGTTCTGACCACAACTCTTATGGATGAGAAAGAACAAGGAAATGGCGAAGAGATACTTTAACTGGAGCGCATAGGAATTTGTATTTGGTGGTTTGTCAGTTAATGTGGGTGTCGAAGAGAGTCAGAGTCGGCTTTATGTACAGCAAAAGTATCTCAAGATATGTGATCCGGGTGTTGAAGCGAGCTTTTCACCGGTTCAGAGGTG
>DAOWID010000053.1 GCA_030641115.1 Planctomycetota bacterium
CGCTTTCCCCAATTCTCTCCCAATCTTGTAGGCCACTTTGTACAGATCCGTGTTCACGTCAAATACCAAACCTCCTTCAAGAACCAAGCTACAAGAACTGGTATGATTATTCCGAACCCTTTCACGTTTTTCTCCACGTAGCTAACATAATAATATACAACACTTTTTGTTGCCAAAATTGACCCTCTTTATGGTTCCGTCAGCGTTCGCACTTTGATGTTGCGAATGGCTGCGGCGGTCTGCCACGTGGCGATTCCCAACGGCTTTGACAGATCCACTTCCGCTCGTATGTCGATTTCTCGGCCGGTCGTCTCGATGTCCACGATCTTCTCGTCGTCGACCCACGCTTCGATTCTGTCGGGCGTGACGCGCAGACGGACACGGTACCATTGGCCGTTCTTAAATGAGACAATCCGCGTCGTCTCATTGTTGGCAGCATCATAATAATCGATATTCGATAGGCCGCAAACCTCGCCACCCCAGCCGCCGAGAATGAGCGAGCACGGTTTGTCGCTGACGGGAAACGTCAGTCCGCAGAAAAAGTCGCTCCCCGAAACGCGCATTGCCTCGAGGGTGATTTCGTAGTTCATGCGGATCAGCGGGCCGGTCCAGTTCACGCCGGTCATGTCGTTGCCCATTTCAAGGACAATACTGCCATCCTTCACATAAACGTCACCCTGTCCGCCGAAATCCGTGATCTTCCACTGGCCTAACGTTTTGCCATCGAAAAGTGAAGTTTCTGCCGGCGCAAGGTCACGCGGAACATTTGGCTCGCTCGGCTCATTTGGCTCATTGGGCGGTGCAGCAGTGCGCGACTCACGACACGCCCCCAGAGCCAGGATGACCAGTAGCAACGACATCGCGTATAGTGCGTTGCGAGATGCGCAGGACTTTAGAAATGACGGACGACGAAATGAAGCATTCTCCGTTGTGCTGTGTTCGATGCTCATCATATACCTCCCAACATTAGAATTAAAGGCTTCTGCAAAATTGCAGGTCAGGCATACTTTGACACGAAAAAATCGTTTTTTGATTTTTTCGTGGTCAACAGTAAGTTGTTCTTTAACAAATAGTCAAGCGATCATTTAAGAAAATCAATCCGCCAAAGGCGGACTTAAATAATATATGCCTAACCTGCAATTTTGCAGAACTCATTAGAATTACAGTGGCTAGCATAACTTCTCAATTTGGATTATACAACAGCTATCTGTCCAAACCGACTAATTTTTGGTATCATAATTCCTGAAAACAGACAAGAGCAAAGAACTATGTGACGATAAGACTCGTAGATACAGGTGCTTAGTGCCGGATCCTGAAGAACCGATGAAAAAGACTTTTCGAAACTCATGCGGAACCGGGCCATTTCTGGTGGTAGCTTCTGCTCTGATTCTCTGGCCGCAGGTGTCTCCCGGCAGGTATGAGCCTTTGGCCAATGATGGCAAAACGGGTCTGTATGTCAGGTCGATTGAACAGGTTCTACGGCTGAGGGAGGACGAAGTTGACTTGGCGACCGCCGCTTTGATAACTTCGGAGCACTGGAGTGATCTGGTGCATGGGCGAAGATATCTATCAACGTTAGATGATATGGCACTGGAAATTCGCGAAAGGCTGGAACGCGAGGGGCTAAGGGCAAACTTCAGGGCGATTCCCGTGATAAACAAGTATTTGTTTGATGAGCTGGGATTCAAATCAATCTCCGAGGCAAGCGATCCGAACGACTTATTCTTGCACTCCGTGCTGGATAAGAAGCGAGGATATTGCCTGAGCCTTTCGATCCTCTATCTGTCACTGGGCGAGCGGTTAGGTTTGCCTCTGTATGGAGTGGTCGTGCCGGGACATTTCTTTGTTAGATACGATGATGGGCGGGTGCGCTTCAACATAGAGACGACGGGCAAAGGCGCAGCTATCTCTGATGAACACTACATGAACAAATTCAAAGTCCCGGAGGACGACAGTAGCATTTATATGATCAACCTGAACAAGATTCAGACATTAGGCTGCCTGTTCAATAATCTGGGCAACATCTACAGCGATACGGGCAACCTGGAATCTGCGCTGCTCGCACTCGAACAGGCCGTACAGGTTAATCCAACGCTGTCTGAGTCGCGGGCAAACCTGGGTAATGTGTATCTGAGAAAGGGACGGTCAGAGGACGCGATATACGAATACCTGGCGGCTCTGCAAATCAATCCGGGCGACCCCAAGATATACAACAATCTTGGCAATGCGTACACAGAGCGAGGAGACCTGGATTACGCAGTTTCTCAATACGCCCAAGCGCTGCAGCTCGACCCGAATTTTACAGACGCATATAGAAATCTGGCCATAGCTTATTGCAAACAGGAAAAATTCGAGCAGGCGGCGGTTCAGTTGAAGCAGGCACTCAGTTTGGAGCCCAAAAACGCCGGCCTGTACAGCCAATTGGGTGAAGTCTATGGCCAAATGGAAGAGTACGAGGAAGCGGTGCGTCAACACAAAAAGGCGTTAAGGATTAAGCCGGATTTCGCTGAGGCCCATTTTGGCACCGCTCTCTGCTACAACAAACTAGGCTTGGTTGACGACGAGATTCAAGCATACAAAAGGGCTTTAGCTGCCAAGCCTGATATGTTAGCCGCCGTCGTGAATCTCGGCAATGTCTACTTCGGTCAGGAAAACTACGATGCGGCTATCGAGCAGTATGCCAATGCCGTCCGAATAGAGCCTGACAATGGCCGGATCCGCTACAATCTTGGAG
This sequence comes from Planctomycetota bacterium, assembly GCA_030641115.1. GTDB lineage: Bacteria > Planctomycetota > Phycisphaerae > Sedimentisphaerales > Anaerobacaceae > DAOWID01. Next base: position 2,735 of record DAOWID010000053.1, read on the forward strand.
CCGCTTACGCCAATAAGGCCGATTATGACAAGGCCGTAGCCGAATATCTCAAAGCAGTCGAGATTGACCCAGAAATGGCCGACGCCCATCACGGACTCGCCTTTGGGTTCTACAATCTAAAAAAGTACGATCTGGCGTGGAAACATATAAAAATCGCGGAGGAATTAGGGGCAGACGTACCCAAAGAGCAGCTTGATGCCATCGAAAGTAGACTGCAACAAAGAACAAGCGACTGATGAAGTCCAGTGCCAGTTTCCAACATCAAATCACTAATTCCAAACCCACAATTCCCCGTAAATATTCTTGACATCCCGCTACGAAAGCGTATCATCATCCGGATGCAGGAAAGAATGAGAATTTGATTGGAGGAAACAAAATGAAGGCAGTTAGAAAACGTGTGTTGGCAATGATTGTCGTGATTGGTTTACTGGGGTCGATATTTTGCGGCGGGTGCGGCCTGTCTCTGCATCCGATTTACAAGTCGACCCTGGCAGGCGCCCTGATTGGTGGCATAATAGGCTATCAGTCCGACGAAGCCTTGGCGGGCGCTCTGATTGGCGGAGCTATCTTGGGTGTAGGGGAGCTGCTTAGTCAAACTGACGAGATCGCCGAGGAGGAGAGCGCGTGCAGCGAGCCACAGCAAGATCAGAAAGTCGTTGTCGAGGTCACAAACAGTAACGGCTCAATCACACCCGTGCTGCTGACGAAGAAGGGGAGTCTTTACGTGGGTCCCAATGGTGAGGCTTACAGGCAGCGACCCACCGACCAGCAGCTTCGGCCCGTTTACGGACTATAGTACCAAACGGCACAACTTCGCAGACTTCTGTGGGTTAGTCACTGGCTAAGAGCAGCCTCTTTAATAGGTTGTGGCATAAAGCCCCTGACTGTGTCAGGAAATTCTGATCATTCGACTCTGTATGCGTTTATTCCCCTATTACCAGAGGTGCAAGTAATATGTTCTTTCATAGCACGCGGCAAATCGAGGGATGCTTCAAACGACATGTCAAATCGTCGTTATTTGGCGTGGCGTTTGATCAGCCCGGCAGCAGTAGCAAAGCTGTTTAATTTCAGAACAAGCAATCTCCCTCCCTCGAAAGAGGGTGGGCAGGGAGATTGCGATGGTGCGAATCAGGTGGAGGTTTATGAGCAAAAGGCAGTTTCGTTGAGGCGTCAGCCTTTTAGGAACTTTTTTTGGTCCCGGCTCGTCCGGGTTCAGGAGATAGCATCATGTCTGAGCAGATAAGCAAACAGCGACTAATCAGGACAACCGCACATTTGCCTGTAGGAGATGTCGCCGCAGTGAAGCTGTCAATATTAGCCTGTACGGCGATATTGTCATTGTCTGGCCCCGCTACAGTTGCGTGGGCGGCACAGCCCGCAACAAGGGTCAAGCCCATTCAACTGCATCCGGACAACCCCCACTATTTTCTTTGGCGAGGCAAACCGACGGTGCTGATAACCTCCGGTGAGCATTACGGAGCGGTACTTAACAGCAACTTCGACTACAAGAAATATCTCAGGGCGCTCGAGTCGCACGCGTTTAACCTGACGCGAACATTCAGCGGTGCATATTGCGAGCCGCCCGGAGCGTTTAACATTCGCAATAACACGTTGGCGCCGGCAAAGGGCCGGCTGGTCTGTCCGTGGGTCCGGAGCGATACGCCTGGTTATGCGTTTGGCGGCAACAAGTTCGACCTAACAAAGTGGGATGCAGCTTACTTCGAGCGCCTGCGTGATTTCGTCGCCGAAGCAAGTAAGCGCGGCGTTGTGGTCGAACTCGTACTGTTCTGCCCTTTCTACAAGGACGATATGTGGAAGCTCAGTCCCATGAATGCCGCCAACAACGTCAACGGCATCGGCAAGATGAAGCGGACCGAGGTCTACACGCTGAAACATCCCAAGCTGCTGCCCGTACAGGATGCCATGGTCCGCAGGATTGTCAAGGAGCTCAAGGATTTCGACAACCTATACTACGAGATCTGCAATGAGCCTTATTTCGGCGGCGTGACAATGGAATGGCAAAACCATATCGCTCAAGTCATCGTCAAGGCAGAAGCGAACTTCAAAAACAAACATCTGATAGCCCAAAACATCGCCAACAAAGGCAAAAAAATCGTGAATCCTAATCCCCATGTGTCGATTTTCAACTTTCATTACGCCAAGCCGCCCAACACAGTGGCTGAGAACTACGGCCTGAACAAAGTGATTGGCGACGACGAGACAGGTTTTGCCGGTACGGAGGCCAAACCATATCGACTGGAAGCGTGGGATTTCATCATCGCCGGCGGCGCGGTCTTCGATAATTTGGACTACTCCTTCACGGTCGGTCACGAAGATGGAACAGCAAAGCCTGATGCTCCAGGCACCGGCGGTCGCCAGATACACAAGCAGCTGGGGATTCTGAGGGACTTTATCAACAGCTTCGATTTTATAAAGATGAAGCCGGACAATTCGGTCATCAAAGGCGGTGTGCCCAAGAAGGCAACCGCTCGCGCTCTGGTTGAGCGTGGCCGTGCCTATGCTATTTACATCAATGGTGGCGGCAAGGCGGCACTAATTGTTGACTTACCGCGCGGGCAGTATCGTGCAGAATGGACGAACACGAAAACTGGGAAAAGCGACAAGCAAGAGAAATTCCAGCACCGTGGCGGCAATCGGACATTGCAGTCAGCCAACTATACGGATGACATCGCCCTGCGGATACTGAACCTGAACAAGACCAAGGGACGCGTGATCTTCAGGAGTGACTTTGAAAGCGGCGATCTGAAGGGCTGGCGGGTGTCCGGCAACGCCCCGACAATTACCAGCAGTCCAGCACGAGCTGGAAAATACGCCATGAAGACCTCACTGGACCGGCATAAAGACAAGGTTGCATACCGTACGGAAGTCAGTGGCCCCGGCAGCCAGGTTGGCAAGGAATACTGGTACGGATTCAGCATTTTTCTGCCCGACGACTACGCCCCCGACAAGGTGTGGGAGATAGTCGCTCAATGGCACGGCGTTCCTGATTTCAAGATAGGAGAAGACTGGCGCAACCCTGTCATGGCCCTTTCCACAACAGGCGGAAAATGGGGCTTGGTCAGTCGCTGGGATGCTAAACCTAATACGTTTGAAGATGGCAAACGAAGGTATGGCGGGACAAAGAACCATGATCTGGGCCCCTACCGCACAGGTGCTTGGACGGATTGGGTCGTGCATGTTAGATGGTCGTACCGGTCGGATGGGCTATTGCAGGTGTGGAAGGATGGAAAGAAGTTGGTCGAACAAAAAGGCCCTAACGCCTTTAACGACAAGAAAGGGCCTTACTTCAAGATGGGCCTTTACAAAGGATGGAAGAACCCGAAAAACCGCAGCGATGCCGTCACTAAGCGAATCCTCTATCATGATGAATTCCGCATGGCCGGAGCAAACGCACGCTATGAGGATGTCGCACCGCGATAGTCCACAGGCGATGAGTGATATCACTGCAGCTTCCGCCGACGCTGAAGATTGAACGGCAGTGATGTGTGCTGGCACTACCCTCAAACCAGAGAACATCATATCCGACAAAACCGTTGATGTTATCGCGGTAACAATGTATATTGGTCATATCGATGAAGCGGTGAGTTTACGTGGAGGCCTTTGTCGTGTGGCCATTCGATGCGATAATTGTGGTTGTGAGATACGCTTAAGACAAGAGCAAGAATAATCAGTAAAAAATGAGAAAATCACAAGAGACTCGAAATAGGATACCGGAGCTTAGCGGCCTTGTAATGCTTCTAATTTTCGTGCGACCACACCTGTGTCTCGCTCAACCTCGCCAGACCGTGGAAGTAAGATTGGAGACCGAATGGCATGTAGGGCCTCCGCACACTGTAGAAGAGAAGAAAATGAACCTTATCTTCCGGCCACTTAAGTTGACATATCATATTCCTCCCACGCCTGAAGGTCAGCCGGTAACGGTACGTATTGCCCCAGGTCCTGTAAAGGCCGGTGCCGGTTTGGTTGTTGAACACATCGCACCCGCCAGGACGAGAACTACACAAAGCCTGGCGCCTGAACCGTGGTGGTTCTCGAAAGCTCAAACGCTGGAAATAGAATCATCTACATTTGAGACATATTTCAATGTTTGGGTCTTACCCGGCATGTACTTTGATTTTTCTGAGCTTGGGATCTACCGCATTTCTTACGCTCATCCGTGGGCAGAGCCGCAAGAAGATCCTAACAGCTTGCTATATCGCTCCAACACACTGACGATAGCGTGTGTCACGCAGGAAAGATATAATCAATTACACGCAACGTTGCGCCAGAACGCCGATTTGGCCTTTGCAAGTTACAGATTCAAGAACCCTCCTTCTGCAAAGGAGATCCCAAAGTATCAACGAAGTGTCGCAAAGATAATTGATGAGGCCATAAAAAAGGGCACGAAACAGGACGAAGTGCTTCTGTTGTTAGGCTCGCCCGACGTAGTCTCCTGTCTTTCCGCGGGTCAACAGGAGACCTACGACTGTGATGAAACATGGCTTTTCGAAACTAGCCCTGTCGGTGGCTATAGCGTAAGTTTCAAGGACGGCGGTGCTGTTGGCAAAACGTTCTACGCTCAGTGCGGCGACTCTCCAGGTCGACGCAATGCGATGCGGAGTGACTCCGATTGTGTTAATGAATAAACGAGGCATGAAATATAGCCTCAGACTTGGTGCTTGACTATGAAGGCAGAGGATGACATTCTCAGCTTGCTGCGAGAAAAGGGTGCCCAGGCGGCGCGGCAAGCACAGCGAGCAGTAATATTACAGCCGGGCGCGATCGGCGACTGTGTGTTAACTCTACCGTTAGCTGCGTTTATGAAGGAGTCTCTTGGATTGGGCGGCGTTGATATTCTCGGACACACCGAATACACCGGCATTCTCCCGGGCAGGACTTGCATCGACAGCATTCGCTCAATAGATTCAGCAGACCTACATCGATTGTTTGTCGAACCCAGCGCCTTCGACCTCGCGGACAGGGACCCTTTGATAAACGTTTTTGCCGACTACGCCTGGATCGTGACATTTCTGGGTGAGCCGGACAGCAGCTTTGAACAAAACCTGATCTTCACTGCGAATTGCAGCCATAGCGTCGAAGTCATAACTTTGTCGATGAAGCCGCCGCAAGACTTCGCTCGACATTTGACGGAATTCTACACAGAACAATTCATCGGCCAAAGTGGTCTGTCCTTGTCGCCCCGGCAGATTGAGTCCGACGATTGCTTAATAAAGACGAGCAAAGCAGATAGAGACAGAGGCAAAGAGCTACTGGCAGAAATCGACCTTGATTCTTCTAAAAAGCTGATCGTCATCCAGCCCGGCAGTGGCGGATTGAACAAATGCTGGCACTTAGATAATTTCTTAGCTGTAGCCAAACAGATTATTTCAAGAGGCATCGACGTAGTATTCCTGTTGGGACCGGCTGAGGTAGAGAGATTTAGCAAGGCGAGAATCAAGAAGATGAGCACTATTGCAAAGTGCGTGACGGACCTGTCTTTGACGCAGGTAGTCGCCCTGTTGACCTGTGCGGACGGCTTTATTGGCAACGATAGCGGCATTACACACTTGGCAGCAGGATTGGGCATCAGGACATTAGGCGTTTTTGGCCCAACCAACCCGACCGTGTATAGGCCCGTCGGACCAACAGTAACCCCATTTTCAGTCGGTAAGCGAGCTTTTGCCAAGAAGCCATCGGCCCGCTGGCAGAAAAACGTTCTGGTGGCTTTGTTGGCTGATATTAGCTAAAAAATCGTAACCATTCACGCGGCAAAATAAGCGGGCTGACCCTTTCACACCCAAGGATTTACAATACCTCGGTGGCCGCACGGCACATGAGTGGCAAAAAGCGGGCCAAGAAGCTGCATACGGCAAGTGAGATTAGCACGCCCGGTATGACCCTGCCAGAAAACCTGACCACGCCAGGTCGCCATAATAACTCAATATTATTCAAGAAAATCGCCCTGAATAGCCGAAAAAACACAAAATTACAGACACAATTCGTGTCAGGGACTGCAGATGCAAACGACCACAAATGAATCCGTTTCGCAGGAAACAAGCCCAATTTTACAGCTTAAGAGGGCCCTTTTGCCGATCGACGAATATGCCGCACGCCAAGGACTCTCCAAACGCACTGTCGAGCAACATGTTCAGTCAGGCATTATCCAGGTAAGAAAATACAAAGGCAAGACCTACGTCGTTGACGTCCCGCTAAGCCCCTATCACAACACACCGGAAGAACTTGCCCTGATGGAGGAAGACTCCGAAATGACAGCCCAAGCCATCGAACAGCCGGCACAGTCTACTGATGCGACCCGTGCAAAAACAATCAGCGGTGAAACCGCTCGTATTAAGAGTGTATCCCAACGGGCCCAAATCCCGTACAGCGATTCGCCCCTATCCGGCATCTTGAGCACAGCAACCTGGACGAAACACACTCGAAAAATTGTTGCGACTGCCTCGACGGCATGTCTCGTAGCTGTCATCATTGCCGGCTTCTACCTCTACATAAATCAGACAATCCACGGCGATAGACTTGACAAGGCATTCGCAACCATCCAAACAGTACATAACAACTCGATGCAAGCCAGCCAACAGCTCGCGGGCCTGCAAACCAACCTGGTCGAATCCACCGCAGAACTCCAGAGCGTCAGAAATGAATTGAACAAGACTATAGCCGAAGTGACAGGCCTCCAGAACGAGCTCAAGCGCGTCAGCCAAAGTCTTGAAACTGCCGGCAACGAGCTGCCCGGCTCCGCACCAGACGTCACAGAGCTTACAAACCTATTAAACAAGACCAGAGCCGAAGTACAAACCCTCCGAAGTCAAATCGCACTGACCAGTGAAAGTTTCGAAACCACAGAACAACAAAACGCCAGAGCGCTGGAACAACTCAGAGCCCAAATTCAACAGCTCACAACTCTATTGAACACGCTTGCCAAGAACAGCCAGACCCCAACCGAATCCGACACCTCCGACGAATAGCAGCAAACTAAGTGCCTATCCGAATAACTTTTGACAATTACTTGTCATTCTGAGGCGAAGCCGAAGAATCTGGCCACTACAGGGATTACAGCATGTTCGTGCAAGGGTTTACTATGGCCAGATGCTTCGCGTTGCTCAGCATGACAAAGGCTGAGGCGTTATTCGGATAGGCTCTAAGCTCGTCTCACTTCTCGCGCACCACCAAGATCCAGATGTGGTTTTTTTCAAATCTCTGAGATTTCCGTCCGCCTTTCTGCCGATAAATACAACGTACGTGCGTACTACAGTAAGGCGAAAAGGAGATAATCAGATGAAAAACAACAGGAATTTATTGGCCGTTGTCGCAGCCGTTGCTTGCTGCCTAATAGTTGTCTGGCTGTCCACATCGATTAAGGGCGGCCAGAGAACCTACGAGCTCAAGCCCCAAATTGCCGTACCTGAATACCGCACCGACGCCGCCAGAGCTATTGATGCCTACGAGCGCCTGATGGACCGGTACATGGACCTGACCGAAAGGAATCTATTTAGGGTTGGCACGGACATCCAGGACGTCGTGAGAAAATTAGATTCCATTGATGGCAAATTGACCCAGCTTTCTAAAAGAATAGCCGGAATCGAAAACGCCCTCGGCATCAAGCAACCTAATCCGCCCGTTATGAAAAAGCCCTCGCCCAAGCCTCTTGACAAGAGACCTTCCTTCCCTGCTCCGAACTAAAGCTCCACCAATCTGCAAGCTCAAACACATTTTTTTTAACCGATAATTGATGATTGGTTGTTGATCATTCTATTGAATTGAAGCCAGCGATTCAACCGCTGCCCTGGTATCATTTTCTAATCTTCTGAATGCGCCGAGAGTACGCAACGGGCTGAAGTCTTCAATGTAGTCCGGAATTCGATGGAGGGGCACTCTGTGGTTAAAGGATTTTAGCCGACGGCCGTGCAGCCCACTCGCATTACGAAGGATTTGATAAAGCGTTGTTTTCGGATTGGGGAGGTTTTCAAGCTCAGGAAGAGGAGGGAGATTTAGTGATTGTGTTCCGTGAGGATTCCCTGCAGTCCTCCTGATTGCATAAAGATCCAACAGTAGCCATGCCTCCAACATTCGCACGGGCACGACATAAACTGTAGGAGGCACTTGGATAAGAGACTGCGCTTGTTGAACAGCTGCACTAATCTCGGAAAAGCGCCGATCAGGAGAAGCACGTTCGGCATCACGATGAACGAACAGCAAATCACAGGGGTATAGATCGAGAGTCAGGCGTATTGTCTCATGAAGCCTCGATCTTGGTGGCGGGTCAGGGAGGCGCCTTAGGTCAGACCATTCCCCTCGGATCGGGACATGGGGCAAGTGTTGTTGTAATAGCCACGTAAGTATGGGGATAAGGGCTTCATTGGCTGAACCATCAGAAAGTAAAGTGTATCTCAGTTCGTGCATTTCTATTCACGGGGCATGGGGAACAAGAGCGGCTGCACGTCGTCGCGATCAACCACTCGGCGGGATGGCCGTCGCCGATAGGGACGGGGTATGTCCTCAAGCTCTTCGCGCTGCTTTGCAAGGGGAACCGGATTAAGATAAGCTAGAAGCTTACCTTTGGAGCAGACATGTTCGCGCTGTGGATCGGCTGATTTCTCGACACGCCAAGTTCCCGGTAGGCAGCTAAAACATGCTCCTTTGACGCATCCTTTTTGCTGAAGGGATTCTATGATTTCTGCAACGAGAAGACTGTCGTCTGGAACCTGCTGTACAACAAGTGGGGCAGGTTCGTTGGGATCGGTGGCAATATCTTGAAGGAGCCGTATCATAGCGGGAATGCGTTCGGGATGGATGCCATTTTCTGGCTCTTCCAAGCATAGTAGACCCTGTGCTTGCGGGTCTTGCGCAAGAACTGCGAGCGCCAAAAATCGTAGCGTTCCATCAGACAGAGCACGAGCTGCATGGGACGTCTTGTCTTTACCAGTCACGTATAGTGTAAGTAACTCTCTACGTTCGTCACGGTCGACCGAAAGGTCGTGCACGTCGTCAATCAACTCGGACAGTCGATTTGCAATCTGTGCGTATAGCATCTGGCTCTGACCGGCTTCAAACCCATGGCTGCCCTTGTGGGTTCCTTGTTGCGATGCTAAGCGATATAACGTGGCCGGAAGGTGAGAGCCGTCGGAACCAAGTTTATTAGGTGCGGAAAATTCATCAGGTTTTCGAAGGGCCGATGGCTCAAGCTGGAGAAGTTGCCAAGATTGCATCTCGCGCCGGGCAAGGAGGGCTGTTGGACTTTCAGCCGCATTCGTGGATGAAAGGACGGTCCTTGGAAGGTCGGCAGCAGTGCGCGGAAATGGTTTGCCACCTCCACCGTCTTGGTGGAGCCTTATAACGCGGGGCTTTTCATCTACGCTGGTGGATATAAATGGGGAGCCGGAGCGGCGGCCGGCAACTACTGCTTTACGCCATTTGGAAAAAGAGTGAGGAAATAGTAGGTGCTTAGGGGCGCTGCTCTTAGTGATATAGCCTAACTCTTCCTTAAGGAGCTCAAGCGACCCGAATGGCGCGACGGTCGGATCTTTTCGATAAGCGAGAACGATACTATAGCGAAGAAAAGTGACAGTCGCTTCGGCTTTTTGTCCGAGGTCATCTGCACCTTCGATAGGTACGATCATCTCCGCCTCAAAGGACATTTCGGGTTCATATTCGTCACCGTGTCGATAGAAAAGACTTCTGATGTTCGTCGTTTTTCCGGTCTCGTCTCGGACGGATAGAGCTGCTTCCATCAAGGGGTGATCAGCTAATGAGCTCAGGAATCTAATAGCATCGAAGAGATTTGACTTTCCAGCAGCGTTAGGACCAGCAATGCAAGTCAATGGCCCGAATCGCACGTCAACATCGACAAGATTCTTAAAGCCGGAAACTTTCAATCGCGTCAACATAATTCTTCCTCGTTGAGCTACGAGCAGACTATCAATAAAGTATAAGCTATAAAGCTACTGGCGTCAATCCATGAATTTTAGAAAGCACTTTTTGCGGAAGTTATGGGGGCTTTTCAGCCGCTGATTGTTTATTTCTTGAGATTGGCGCCTTGTCACACAACAATTAGATGTGAGCATCAGCTCAATTGGTGCGGCACTTTGCGCTTTTCGTAGGGCGGGTTGCCAGATAGAATCTCGTATTGCGCAGTGAGTATTGTGTATTGCGCGAGCGGTATGCGGTTTTGTGGATGTGGGATAGGGAGGTCGAAGAATGGGGCTGGCAAGTGATTTGGTGCATGGCAGGGTCTCAATAGAAGAGTACAGGCAGCTTCGGGCAATATTCTTCCAAGAGAGCAGGAACCTCTTAAAGCGGCCACAATATATAGTCGGCCATATTCTGATCATTGGAAGCATCTTCTACTTTATGTGTAGGGCTTTTATGCCGGAGACGTTTGAGTGGCCGGATACAAGCGAACTCGTCAGGGTTGCAGTTGCTTCCATTGGGGGTGTCGTTGTGCTCTGGCTCGTACTTAGACTATTAAAGTTCAAGAGTGTTTTTGCAAAGGTCTTTCTGCCGATTTGGGGTGCATGGATGATGTTCTTCGGGATAACAAGGCAAGGAGCATTAGAAATACAGTGGGAGTACATAATTTATGCGGTGCTTGTCTTTAGTGGCTGGCTTTGCTGCTGCAATTCGATTAAAGGCCATATGTGCGCGAGACTATATATGTCTCGAAAGAAAGAGATGGGCCAAGGCGCAGAATAAATTGGACGAGCGAATCAGCGCGCTGTATGATGACAGACAATAGTAAATAGTAAATAGTAAATAGTGAATAGTCAGTCATAAAGGGGGCAAGGATGAACGATTTGGACTGGGCAGATGAGATTATAGATTTTGCGATCAAGCGAGAGGCCGAATCGAACAGATTTTATTCTGACTTGGCGAACCGGATGGACAATCCTGCGATGCAGAAGGTCTTTGCGGATTTTGCCAAAGAAGAGCTCGGGCACAAGGCTAAGTTAGAGGCTCTCAAGGCGGGTGGATTCCAGGTGGGCGAGCAGAAGGAGACGCAGAGTTTGCAGATAGCCGATTATGTGGTCGATGTTGAGCCGACGCCGGACATGGCTTACTCCGATGCGCTTATTGTGGCGATGAAGAAGGAAAAGGCGGCCTTCAAGCTCTATCTGGACTTGGCGGCGGTGGCTGGAATGCAAGAGGCAGCCGATACGTTCTTATGGCTGGCCGGCGAAGAAGCCAAGCACAAGCTGCGATTCGAGATTGAATACGATGATGTCATTCTGAAAGATAACTAAGATAGCCACCGAGAGCACAGAACACGCAGCAGGGCGAGTGAAATCCGAATGACCGAAACGCGAAAAACATGAATAAAGTCCTCGCAGTTGTAGGAAGTCCACGGAGAAACGGAAATACGCATATCCTGGTCTCTAAAATAGCGGAAGGAGCAAGAGCTAAGGGGGCCGGTGTCGAGGAACTGTTTTTGGGTGATTTGACTATCACCGAGTGCGACGGCTGTCACCGCTGCTGGCAGGACAGTGTATGCAGCAAGAACGACGATATGCTGGGTATTTATCCAAAGATTAGCCAAAGCGATGCCCTTATCTTGGGCACGCCCGTGTACTGGTATGGGCCAACAGGCCTGATGAAACTTTTTATTGACCGGTTTGTATACTTTAACTGCCCGCAGAACAGAGACGAGATAAAGGGCAAATCTGCGGTGATAGTTGTTCCGTTCGAGGAGGAAACGTTTGAGACAGCGAGGCTGGTCATCGAATTCTTCGAAAAGAGCCTTGCATATTTGGAAATGAAGCTGGTTGGTAAGATACTTGTTCCAGGAGTGAGCGACAGAGGAGACGTTCTGCAGAAGCCCGAGATTTTGAAACAAGCTTATGAACTCGGTCAAAGTCTGGCCTGAGCTGCAAGAAAATCCTGATTGCGTGTTGGCCAATATAAGGAAAGGAGAGTTGTCATGCCGGCAAACATAGCCCATATGCTCATCGCCCATAAGGCGCTTGCACTGCTGAAAACAAAGGCGGTAAAGGAGTTTGCAGACTTTGCCAACCTACTTGACGACACATCCAGAGGAAAAAATTTCCGAACATATATGAATCTCGGCAGCTTGGGGCCGGACCTGTATTACTACGCTAAGATAACCAGCTCGATCAAAGACATGCTTAAAGAAGGTTTCGTGCAGGCCAAAGGAGTGACACCGTGGGCGTACCATCTGCACACGAACAAGCCGAATGTGTTTGCCTTGACACTGAGCGAGATTCTGTTCAGCGACGCTGTTAGAGAACGGGGCAAGGTTAAACTGGACGACGATGACATCCGTAAACTGGCCTACATCGCAGGGCACCTGAGCCATATCGCTGCCGACCAGATCATACATCCGCTGGTGAACCGGATTGCCAAGCCATATTATCGCAGCGGCAAGAACCGTAAGAAACACCGTGAGTGTGAGGTATTTCAAGATTACTTTCTCTATGAGGAGGTCTACCGCCCAGCCAGAGAAAAGCTGGAGGGGAAAAAGAGAGATACGTACGATTTTTTCAAACAGCCTTTCAATAAGTGGATAGACTGCGTCAGAGGGTTCACTACCAGAAACACGGAGGATTGGTTTCGTTACTTTTTGCAGCGAGGTTTTGTTGAAACCTATGGAACGTTCCCGCGGGAAGAGGAAATAGAGAACTCTGTTGACAACCTGCTGCTGACGTTAAAAACCTGCCAGGCAATTGGGCCCTACAAGAAGGCGGCAAAAGACTATGATAAGAACAAGGCTAAGTCGAAAATGTACAAGGAGTACATAAAGGACGTGAAGTATGTGAAGTTCTTTGAAGAGGCGGTGAAACTCTCGGCGATATATATTATTGCCCTATACGAAGTCTACGCTGTCCTCAAGCAAGGAAAAGATTTCACGGACCGGCACAAGAGGCGCTTTGGCAACATCGTCAGTGACGCGGATCTATCCTGCCCATTGAAGCAGAAGATTTTCGACAAGGCATACGCTGCACTAACAAGTAAGAAGGAAATGGAAAACAAGTGCAAAGAGATCTTCAATTGATTATTTAAGGTTAGGTCGCAAAGCGGCTCCGCTCTTGGCGGTCCCGAAGGAGATGTTTTTCGCCGCGCTCAGAATGACAGGAGAATACCGAGCGGCGAATAACGAATATCGAGCGGCGAAATAGATTCAAATAGCGAAAGACAAGTTCAGCGAAGCGGGCGAATGGCCGAAATATAAGTGTGGAAGTGACAGAGATTTAGATGTAGAATAGCTGCTGATCCCTATGAATAGGTTTTGTTAGGAGACATGAGATGAAACGGTGGATTTTAAGTATGGTGCTGGTGGGTATATTCGCGCCCCCGTTCGCGGTTGGCGAGGAGTTCGGGGGACAAGAGGATATCGAACTGCAGATGGAGATGCACGAAAGGCAGATGGAACTGAAACAGCGCGAAGCGAAAATGGATTTCGAGCGAAGAAAGGCGGAGCTTGATCTTGAAGGACACAAGATGAAGCTGCAACATTGGCAAAAAGCACACAAAGGCGGAGCGCATCCATTACTGGCCGTGATCTTGATTGTCCATATCCTTGCGGCGGTTTGGGTGTACCAGGATATAAAACAGCGGGGCTGCGGGTCCGGTATATGGATAGTGATAGCACTTCTGACGGGGCTGCTTGGGACGTTGGTGTACGCTGTGGTTCGACTTGGTGACGAAAAGAAGAAGACCTAATATGACAGCGCTATATCGGGCCTCAGTCGCTTAGAATGACGATGGCCAAGTGCGTTTTTCGCTGAAAAACGCAGATTTGACTGGAAAGTAGCGCTGTCCTACTAAGCAGCGCAGTAAACTGACTATTGTTGCCTGATTATTGACTATATCAATCCAGACTCACACGGTGAATTGCATGGGATGTAAATGGTACAATGTTTGTCCGCTGAGAATATTTGAAAAACAAAGCAGGCTGGATAACCGGTGGGCAGAAGAATACTGCAAGTCCGAGACCAATTGGCAGAACTGCACAAGATACCAATTAGAAAAACGCGGTATCCTTCACACTGATACCATGTTGCCCAACGGAAAGATTGACGAAAACCTACGGTAAAACTCGATCGTTTGTGTCACGGATGATGAGATATGAACATCTATAATCTTGTTAGCTTTGCGGGCATATTCGTTCTGATCGGCGTTGCGTGGGTCCTGTCGGCTGACAAGAAGAATATGAACTGGAGGGTCATCGGCTGGGGGATTGGGCTGCAGATACTAATTGGTCTGTTTATCTTCGTCGTTCCTGCCGGGTCAAAATTATTCTTGTTCGTGAATGACGTTGTAGTAAACGTGCTGGATTCTGCAGGAGCTGGGGCGAAGTTTGTGTTCGGACGATTGGCGCTTGCACCGGGACAGATAAACGAAGCGGGAGAGGAGTCGCTCGGCTTCATTCTTGCATTTCAGGCTTTTCCCACAATTATTTTCTTCTCGGCGCTGATTGCTATTCTGTACTACATTGGCATAATGCCTTTGGTCGTCAGGGCCTTTGCTTATATGTTTACAAAGTTGATGAGAATATCCGGTGCGGAGTCATTGGTTGCTGCGAGCAATGTCTTTGTGGGGATTGAGTCTACGCTCACTGCTAAGCCGTATCTCGGCAGGATGACACATTCAGAGGTGTGCACTATCTTGACGGCAGGAATGGCTACAGTCGCCTCCAATGTTTTAGCTCTTTATGTGCTTAGCTTGGAGGCACAGTTCCCAAAGATTGCGGGGCATCTGGTCTCGGCATCTTTGCTCTCTGCGCCTGCGGCACTTGTGATGTCGAAGATTATTTTCCCCGAAGGCGAGAGTCCGGAGACATTAGGCATCCATGTTCGGCCTTTCTATGAGAAGGAAAAAAGCCTCTTCGAGGCGATAATCAACGGCGCGAATGCCGGTGTCAAGATGATCGTCGGAATCGTGGCGCTGCTTATAGCCGTCCTGGGCCTGGTGGCGCTGGTGGATTTAGGTCTGGGCGCCTTGGGCGCAAAGATAAATCTGCTTTTTGGCCTTGAGGCAGAGTGGTCCTTGAAGGCGATTCTGGGTTACGTCTTCTACCCGCTTACCATAATTTTGGGCGTCCCCTTAGCCGATGCGGGGACGATTGCCAAAATTATCGGTGAGCGCGTGATTGTTACCGAGGTCGCGGCTTATAAGGATTTGGCAGCGGCTTTGCAGGAGAACACCTTGCACTATCCGGTGCGGTCGGCGGTGGTTACTACGTACGCCTTGTGTGGGTTTGCTCATCTTGCTTCGATGGCGATTTTTGCCGGCGGGATTTCCGCACTGGCCCCTGATAAGACCCATGCGATAGCCAAAGTTGCGTTTCGTGCGCTACTGGCGGCGACGTTAGCATGTCTCTTGACAGCCTGCGTTGCAGGAACATTCTTCACGGAGGCAAAAGGCTCGATTTTGTTTGGAGAATGAATATGCTCGTTAGACATTTGAAGGACTGCGACGAGATCACAGCGGGTGACGGCTCGATTTTGCGCGAGCTTTTGCATCCTGGGAAAGCTGATTTGCAGATTCGCTATAGCTTGGCGCACGCAAAGGTTCCGGCTGGTCAAACAACGAAGCCACATAAGCTCAAAATGTCAGAGGTATACTACGTAATCGAGGGACACGGGTTCATGCATGTAGATGATGAATCTTGCGAGGTTGGTCCTGAGTGTGCAATTTACCTTCCGCCGGAGTCGAAACAGTATATTGAAAACACAGGAACCTCTGATTTGCAATTCTTGTGCATAGCAGACCCCGCCTGGCGAAAAGAAGACGAGCAGGTATGCAACGGCTAAGGACGAGCCTGACGCCAAAAAGATATTTTACGATTCTTCAGAATTGAAGCTTGAATTCTCAAGACAGACTCGATATTGTATTGAAGGTACAGAACGAGTGTCCAAATAATTATTCTTTTTGGAGGAACGCACTATGAAACACCAAATATTTTTCAAGGCTGTCCTGTGCTGTTCACTTGTGGTTCTGGTCATGCTCTCGGCACAGGTCTGGGGTCAGGCGTCTCGGCCTCGCAGAGGGGGATTGTACGGCGACTGGCAGATCAAGGTCCAGTTCGGTGAGCGACAAATGGACTCGATTCTGTCGTTTTCCAGAGACAACGAAGGCAAGTTGCTCGGGCAATGGATCAGTTTCTGGGGACTTACCGAACTGAAAGATGTCAAGTTTGAGGAAAACAAACTCAGCTTCGTTCAGACCGTCCGATTCGGTGAGAACGAGTTGACCTCGAACTTCACAGGGGCAATCGAAGACGGCAAGCTCACCGGGACCCTATCAAGTGACAGGGGTGAGTCCAAAGTTGAGGGCATGCGTAGTAGACGAATACCCAGGGCTGTCGGGAGCTGGGAAATGAAGTACAAGGTCGGCGAGCGGGAAATCACGTCAACGCTCGTTGTGAAGGCCGACAAGGAAGGCAAGCTCACAGCCGAATGGCAAAGCCGATGGGGCGAACATGAGATTACGGATCTGCAGTACGAACGGGGCAGCCTGACCTTCACGAGAAAAAGCAAGATTCAAGACCGTGAGTGGGAATCCACCTTTGAGGGTACAATCCAGAGGGAAACGGATACACTTTCCGGCGTGATGAAGTCCGAGCGGGGAGAGATTACGGCCGAGGGAAAACGGATCGGTGCTGCCTTTATCGGCACCTGGAACCTTGAACTCACATCCGAGCGGGGCCCTCGTAAGCAGAGGCTGAGAGTCAATCCTGATATGAGCGGCCTGTATGGGACCATTCCTGTCAAGAAGGTCAATCTCGAAGACGATAAAGTAAGTTTCAAGATTGTAATGGAATTCGGCGAGCGGAAATTCGAAATGAGCTTTGAAGGAAAACTGAAGGAGTCGAAGCTTACCGGAGAATTGACGACTTCCAGAGGCACTCAGAAGGTGACGGGTACGAAGGTCATCCGCACATTCAGAAGACCCCGTACAGGATAAATGAAGCATTTTCTAATGAGCCTGCCGGATCGATCTTCGGCAGGCTCTTCTTCTATCTCCAGCTTAGTGTCTGCCATCCGGGCAAGAAATCTCGAGATTAACGCAAGGTACGCCGACGTCTACAAGAATAATCGTATGAGCTAAATGCTATTGACGCATCAGCCGGAGCAGATTAGAATGCGATGAACGAGACCGCAGCGGTAATATGCTGCCGTGGGTACAGCTTGCTGCGGTCTTGTAAGCAGCAATCGAAAGGAGACTGGCATGAGCAGCGCCAAGGAAGCTGATGTGAGCAAGCTGGACAATCCAGCCTGGTCAAAGGCTAACCACCAGGCCAGAACGGAACTTTGCGTGTAGGGAGGTAACGAACTATGCGGGGCCGAAGGGAAGGCGGATTATCGGCCACAAC
>DAOWID010000227.1 GCA_030641115.1 Planctomycetota bacterium
GCAATTAGTGCATTCCTCACAATGGGCACTGGAACATTCACTTTCCTGGTCTTCGCACGAGCAGCCGCTGCTACACTGGCAGCAGCCGCTACACTCACTCTGGTCGGGTACGCACACGCAGTTTTGGCAGTCACAGCAGCCAGAACAAGTCTTGCCATCGCAGCCGCAATCTGCAGTGCACTGGCAGTGGCAGGTGGCGTCACAATCATAACAATCCCCACATGGCGGGTGACAGCCAACCCACTCACAGTCGCCGTCGCTCCAAATAAAGCAATCGGGGCACGGCGGGGGACAAGCTGTCCCCACCGTTGAAAAGCTGGGCAATAGTAACAAACAAATCAAAACACCGATTAGAATCCGACATCGTTCTCTTGCGCTGAGGATAAGTCTTGTCTTCATTTGATTTGCCCTTCCAGTTTTTCAAGCCTAGCCTTTACATCTTTTACAAGAGCTTCACGCGGCTCAGCCATCTCTATCAATTGCTTGTAGACCTCTACAGCTATATCGAATTGTCCCAATTTTTCATACGTTTGGCCTAGCTGATATAGTATTCGAGAGGGTTTTTCATTCTGTGTGGATTTCTCAAGGAATAGCTCGAAATACATAGCAGCATCAAGCCATTGACCTCTTTGGAAATTCAGCCGACCCAATTTCAACGCAGCCGGTTTAGCCAATCCGCGATCCGGATATTTTTCAACAAGTGCTTTATAAGCTTGTTCTATTTTCGGGTCAGCTTCTGATACCGGCAAGCTGCCTGAGTTCCTCAACTTCTCATAACATTCGCCCATTAAGTAGTGGGCGATCCAGGTGAACGCATAATCAGGGCAATCACGAATCAGCTTTTGATAATACTCGATCGCGTTCTCGTACTCGCCCAATCGGCGATAACAAGCAGCCGAGAAATAGTAAGCATGTTTCAAGCCGATGGATTGCGACTGTGGCCATTGTGCTATAATCCTTTCCCAGATATCTTTGGCCTTGTTTAGATGCTGTTGAGACTTGACAATTATACATCTACGAGGGTCCTCAAAAGCCTTGTAGTAATATTTTTCGCCGATCGCAAATACCGCTTCTGGCAAATCGGGATTATCATTAAAATCGGCGATTAGGTTATCAAGGACCTTCTCAGCAGCGGCGTCATCGCCGGATTGTATCAGAGAAAGGGCATCTACCTTTGAAACAGCTATCAGTGCCTTGGCGGCGTGGGCATCATCCGGATATTGCCAGGCTACCTGCTGGTAGATATTGCCTGCCTGTTCATACTGGCCTGCTGAGTCCAGTCGTTTTGCGAACCAGTAAAGTGAGCCAGGTAGGCCTGGATATTTAGGAAAGTCAGCAGTCAGTTTATCAATCGCTTCCTGGGCCTCGGCATATTTCTTTGATGCGATGAGAAAAAAGACATTGATCTCCGGGCCATCGAACCGTGCCTTGGCGGCATAGGGGCTGTCAGGATAAAGCTCCACTATCTGTTCGTAGAGGGATTTGGCCTCTTCATATTTGCCTGGCAGTTCATATCGTCCTGCGATAGTGTGGAGCGCCTCCGGCATATCCGGGCGGTCACCAAAGTCGGCAACTAGGTTATCAAGGACTGCCTGGGCCTCGGTGTAATCCTTGGAGTCAATGAGCGACAGGATATTTCTCTTCGACAGATACAATTGTGCATCGTCGGCATCAGGGCCGTCAGGATATTGCTGCAATATTAGCTCGCAGAGGGCTTCTGCTTCTTCATGTTTCTTTTGGCCATCATATCTTTTGGCGATATCGTAAAGCTTTGCCGGGACGGGCAACGGCAGCTCTATCTCGCTTGTGCCCATAAGACCCACTATCTGAGCGTGAGATAGAGCGCGATTATAGATGCGCACATCATCGATAAAGCCGTTCCACTGGCGGCCCGTTGCTTGCGCATTTTCACCGATGCACACTTCGTACTTGCCGACATCTATGGACTTGGCAGCGGCCTTTGCAGCTTCCAGCACTCCATCTATATAGAGGTACAGTGCTTGCCCATCAAATACTCCAACGACGTGCTGCCATTTACCGTCGTTCACATTTGTGGCTGCCAACACGGCCCAGGGAATTTCGCCCCAGCCCGGCCATTTGGTTGCAGCCGTGCCGTTGCAGGCGAATTCTATGCTGTCCGAGTCGCCGGCTCTGGCCAGTCTCCACGAGTCGTCGCCCTTGCTAACGATAGTCTGCCATTTTTTGTCGAAATCGTTGATCTTTACCCAGGCTGCGACGGTGAGCTGGTCAGTCAGACTAAAGAGCGACCCATTGCCGCACTTAACGTAGTCACCATCGCCGTCCAGGGCTATTGCCTGGCCAAATACGCCGGCCTTATAGGCTGGGTTACCGGCGAGGACTCCGTGGGCCGGCGGGTCTAAGCCGGAACTATCGCCGGCATTGCCCTCGAATTGATAGTGCGCTACCAAGCCGGCGGAGTTGACAGGGGCCGCTACAATTGTCTGACCAGCCCCATTTGCGAAGCACACGCCCGCCATCTGAAGACATAGCAGACTGAGAGTAAATGAAGATAATAAGAGGGATTTCTTAGCCATGAGTCGAACCTCCTATGTTATTGGGCGTTCGCGCGCGTCCATCTTGGAATTCCCAATTTCTCAAACGCCGGTTTTTTCTCGCAAGCTAGCTACTTTTCCAAAACTGCTTCAGTATACATATAGCGCCCCCCCCAGGAAGATGTCAAGAATAAAATCGAAAAGTCTCAAAAATTTTCTTGCGGTGAGCCCGTTCATTAATCTAAGGCTTTATGATTGAACCAGTTAGGTAAATAGCCCTGCCGTAGAAATGAAATAGCCGGGGGTCATTTTGCTGTTCGGAAAACGAGTGTCGTTCGGGAATCCCTGAACAGATATTTGCAGGTCATTATGGATAAGGGTGCTGGCGAACAGCTCGACCGGAAATGATTCATATTTAGCTATCGTTGTTGGGCACGGTTTTTGTGAGTATGCCTAATTCGACGAGGGCGTTGAAAGCGGCTTTTTGCTCAGCCTCTTTTTTGTTTGCGCCCCAGGCGCTCGGGAAGTGACGCTCGGCGACACTAACTTCAGACTCAAAACATTTGTTGTGGTCAGGCCCTTTTTCATCAAGCAATGCATAAACTGGTGTGACACTGTGTTGCTCCTGGGCGTACTGCTGCAGTACTGATTTGTAGTTGCCTTGAGCCTGCTCGGCATCGGCTTGTTCGATTAAGGAAGCAAAAGTCTTTAAGATGAAATTGCGGGCTGCACCAAGCCCGCTGTCAATATAAATTGCAGCGATAATGGCTTCGAATAAGCCGGCAGCGAGAGAATCCGGCAGTGTCCGGCTGGAAGCCATACCCTTGCCGACCTTCAGAAATTTTTGCAGGCCGAGCTGCTTGGTGACCCGGGCGCAGGTTTCGCGGGAAACAAGCATGCTCTTGACTTTCGTCAACTGGCCTTCCAGATGGCCGGAGAAGCGCTCAAAGAGGCTTTGACAAATAACCACAGCTAAGATAGCGTCGCCGAGAAACTCCAACCTCTCATTGCTTAGGAGGCGATTATCAACCGCGGAGGAATGAGTAAAGGCTTTAGCCAAAAGGTCGCTATCGGAAAACTTGTAGCCTATTATCTGCTCGATTTGCTGCAGGACTTCTTCGTTCATTCAGTTGTGTCCTATTTTGGGCTTCCCATTCTGCAACTTACTGCAAAATGAATATCCGTTGCAAAGCCCTTGCGAGCAGATTACGAACACCGCTATTGGTTCCCGCTCTGTGACGAGCCCCCAGCGGTCTTCGTAGCCGGCTCAACAAGGAAGTCATATCTGCATTATCTAAAAGATCAACCGACTGTCAAGGGTCAAACCGGAGGCTAAATAGAGATTGCTTCGCTTCGCTCGCAATGACACTAACCGTTTCGACCTTGACAAAATACTAGGCCCTGCCTGCTAAGCTATCATCTGCAAGCTGGCTAAGGCAATAAACTTGTCGTCAGCAATCTCAAAAATTCCATCAAGGCCGGTTATCGTAAATACACCTTTGGTCGCGGGGGCAACGCCACAAAAGACGAGTCGGTGCCCACAGTCAGCAAGCAGTTTGCGTAACTTAAGTAGCTTCGAGAGGCTTGAAGAAGTCACAATATCGACACTGGAAAAATCCGCCACAACGTCACAGTCGCCTCTGTCACGTACGATTCCCGTGATGGTTTTGAGCTCGTCGCCCATTTCAGGTTCCGGGGGTAGGTCAACTAAAATGATGTCCTCTGACCAATTTTGAATCCCCATTTCAGATCTCCTATTTTCAAAACTCAATACAGCTTTCAGGCGTATCAAGTCTTGTATCGGCACAACCGTGGGCCGGGTTAATCTAAAAAGCAGGACTCTGTTAGCGTCATCAGATCGACCTATAAAAACCCCGCCGCGGCGGGTTTCTGTGCCTTGGGCCTACACTTGATGGAAGTGAGCACGAAAAGTGTAAGACTTCTGCCTGGTCAGAGTACTTCAGAACGGTCGTTCCGTATCAGGGCGATGATCGGCAAGACCCAACCATTCATGATTCAGTAGCTTTGTCATTACACCGATCACGGTGAGTGCAGCGACACAATCTGTTAGCTGGCCACCAAGTTTCTACGTCCGGCAGATGACAAGCCTTACTTGACCACCTCGAGCAACTCCATCTCAAAGATGAGCGTGGAATTGGGTGGAATGCCTCGCCTTCCCTGTTCACCATAAGCCAGACTCGCAGGTATGTACAACTCCCATTTGCAGCCTTCCTTCATGAGCTGCAAGGCTTCGGTCCAGCCCTTAATCACTCCCTTGACAGCAAATACATTGGGCTGATTGCGCTTATAGGAACTGTCAAACTCGGTACCATTAGTTAAAGTGCCGCGATAGTGAGTCTTCACTGTGTCATCCAGCGTAGGACTTTTTCCTGTACCTTCTTTGATTACCTTGTATTGCAGACCGCTCGGCAGCACCTTCACACCTTCCTTAGCTTTGTTCGCCTCAAGAAATGCCGTCCCTTCGGCAAGGTTCTTGGCCGCCTGTGCCGCCCGTTTTGCTGCCAGGCGCTGCTGGAAACTCGTCATGACCTGTTTGATTTCATCCTGACTAATCGCCAACTTTTTGCCCGCCATTGCATCTTTGATCCCCCACATCAGCGACTCAATATTAATCTCAATGCCCTGACTCTTGATACTCTGACCGACTTGGGTCCCTATCACATAGCTGACCTTGTCCATTTCGGTCTTGAGCAAAATCGGTTTCTGCGTCGTGGCCTGCCCAGCCGAAGGCGGTACCGCCGCTTCCTCTTTCGCGCCTTTTTGGGCTGCGTAAACTGACATCACAAGCAAACAGCCCAAAACAAGCATCACAATGTAAGTTCTTGTTTTCACTTTTGTCTCCTTTTTCGCTTAAGAAAAGGCCGCGTGCCGGATCGATGAGCAACCCTACCTAAACACACAACTCTAAGAAACCGGGGATTATACCAAAGAATCATGGACACGCAAGAGTGAATTGGCTCTATGCCTGAATGGGTTGCATTGGGCCAGACCGTTTACGCTCACGATTCGACGCCTCCATCAAGGTTATTCATCGGTGCTCTCTTTGCCAGGGTTGAACGGAAAATATGGAATCCGCCAGACCTAAGGCGGACCCCCTTGTTGGCGGGAGAATGGCAAAAACAACAAAATAACCGAATACAATAACCTCATAACGGTCGCTCCATATCAGCGTGGTGCCAGGACGCGGCGCACACGGGCCGGCGAAAACTCTCGCGGTTGCAATTGTGCCGATCGGGCAGATTTGGTATTTTAGCCCTATGAAGACGTTCAGCATTGTCGCTATGCGTATAGAGGTGAAATATCGGGTTAGGCGTTTCTGGCCCCGCAGGAGCGTGACGACATTATCTGCATGGATGCGCGTGATGTGGTGTTTGGTGCTTCCGGCACTATTCTGTTTAGTCGATGACACACGATCAGTGACCGCCGCAGACCAGGCGGACCCGACGGCAGTCCAATCGGCGTCACAATACATTCGGAGCAACTGGACTGATGAAGTACAGACCGAGTTCGCCACACTCAAAGAATTGATCGCCCAATTCCAAACGGACACCAAAATTCGCGAACGCTGGCAGTTGATTGCGGCCCAGACCTTTAGAACTGAATCGCTGATCCTGCCCTGCGATCGTGACCCGGTGGACGTAGCGCTGCGTCGAACAGATGCGCTTCTGGCACATCTCAAAACGCTGCCTGACGCGCCGGACTTCTTGGCTGAGGAAGCCCGGCTTGCTCAGTTTAAGATAGACAATGTTAGGCTCCCTCTCGAAGATCGCGGTGCGCGGTATCAGCTCTTTGAGCAGGTGGTCGGACTGAGACGAAAGATCGCCTTATCCAACCCACTGTTGGATTTCGACCGCATCCTGTTCATCAAGCGACAATTTCTCCCATCGACCGGGACATGGGGCAGTGACATGCGCGGCAATCACATGTGTGACCAGTTCTTCGGGTTTCATGCGATCCCGGGCGGCGGGCTGTTTGTGCTAAAGCATCCTTTCGGAGCAAAGCCAAGCATCAGGAATATTTTGGCCGATTCGGTGTGTGAAAGCGGCCGGTTCAAGGGCAAAAAGCTTCGGCCCGGAGGATTCCTTTCTCCGGAGTTATCGTATGATGGCAGGACAATACTGTTCGCCTATACTGAGGCTGAGCCGACACGGTACAAATGGACCGAGAAGAGCACATTCCATGTTTTCAAGGTCAACGTGGACGGCTCAGATCTGGTGCAACTGACTGATGGCCCGGTAAACGACTTTGACCCATGCTGGCTGCCCAATGGACGGATTGTATTCGTCTCGGAACGTCGGGGCGGCCATGGCCGCTGCCACCCCCGACCCGTGCCACTCTATACGCTGCACACGATGAACGCCGACGGCACCGATATCATCTGCCTAAGTCATCATGAGGCCAACGAGTGGCAGCCCAGCATCGACCATAACGGAATGATCGTCTACACACGCTGGGACTACACAGATCGCGGCAACATCCAGGCGCACCATCCGTGGATCACCGCGCCGGATGGCCGCGATGCACGGGCGATACAAGGTAATTTTGGCAAATCGAGGAGGGCTCGGCCAACGATGGAATTGGATCTCCGGGCTATTCCCGGCTCTCACAAATACATCGCTACCGCAGCGGCCCATCACAGTCAGGCCTACGGATCGTTAGTCCTGATCGATCCGCGTGTCAAGGACGACGACGCGATGGCAGCTCTCCGACGTGTCACGCCGGAGGTATCTTTCCCTGAGGCCGAGATTAGTTCCAATGATGGTCAGGTGTATGCCACGCCCTGGCCGCTTAGCGCGTATTTCTACCTGTGCGTCTATGATGCCAACGGAAGCGCCCGGCGAGGAACGGGGAACAACTACGGCATCTACCTCGTGGATGCTTTCGGCAACAAGGAGCTGATCTACCGCGATCCGGCAATTTCATGCTTGAGCCCTATCCCACTGCGGCCTCGGAAGAAGCCGCCGATGCTCACCGGTACGACCGTGACGCCGGAACAGCAAGCATCCGGCACGTCGCCAACAGCTCCCGTGGGGGTCATCAGCGTCTACAACAGCCTATATCCGTTCCCGAAAGGCACAACCATTAAGGCACTGCGTATCATTCAGGTGCTGCCCAAGACTACGCCGCTAATTGACGAACCGAGAATCGGATACGGCAGTGAGAAAGGGGCCCGCGCGGTACTCGGCACTGTGCCGGTAGAGGCCGATGGCAGCGCCTATTTCAACTTGCCGGTCGGAAAGCCCGTGTACTTCCAGGCGTTGGACGAAAGTGGGCTGGCGGTTCAGTCTATGCGGTCCGACACTTACGTCCATCCCGGTCAACCGCTGTTCTGCCAGGGCTGTCACGAACCGCGCCACTCGGCACCCGCAATCAGAGACAGGTTCCCGTCGGCGCTCCGCAGGCCGCCCTCAAGAATCCAACCTGACGTCAAGGGTTCCAAGCCATTCAGTTTTCCCTGCTTGGTCCAACCTGTACTCGAGCGCAATTGTGTGACATGTCACGAGGAGGAGTCTGAAGCACCCGACCTGCGAAAAGGCGGCTGGGCGGAGAACCGCGATTTCAGGTATACCTCCTACGATAACCTTAGAAAGTGTATGAAAAGTTCAATCATCCTGGTTTCAACCGATGAATCATAAGATTAATCATAGCAATCTGAACCATCGTTTCGCTGCTGTCTGTCAAAGACTCATAGTCCTTGCTCAGGCGGCGGTACTTACCCAGCC
>DAOWID010000007.1 GCA_030641115.1 Planctomycetota bacterium
AACTCACCCCAGCGAAAGTCAGAAAACGGGATGGTTCAATTGTCAAGTTCGACAAAGTGAAAATTCAAGATGCGGTCCAAAAGGCTGCTCTTGAAGTCTTGGGCCAAAAGCAGAAAGCCAGAACCGTTTCTCGACGGGTAACCGAGGTCGTGGTAGGACAAATATCACAACAGTACAAGGGTAGAATTCCAAACATAGAAAACATCCAGGATGCGGTTGAGGCCGTTTTGATGAGCGAGGGCTACAGCCACATCGCGAAAAGCTACATCCTTTATAGGGAGAATCGAAGCCAACTGCGTTTCGCAAAATCCGCGCTCGGTCTGAAGGACGACCTGAAGCTGCCCGTCAATACCATAGAGGTCTTAAGAAAAAGATACCTATTAAAAGATGAGAACCGCAATGTCATCGAGACGCCGAGCGAGCTTTTTAGAAGAGTTGCCCACCATGTGGCCCAGGCTGAGGATAATTTCAAGTCCCGCTGCAAGACGGAGGATGTCGAGGAGAAGTTTTACCAGATGATGCGGAAGTTGGAGTTTATGCCGAATTCGCCGACCTTGATGAATGCGGGCACTTCACTTGGACAGCTTTCAGCCTGCTTTGTGATTCCTGTGGAAGATTCGATCGAGGGAATATTCACAGCTCTTAGCAACATGGCTAAGATTCACCAGACCGGCGGAGGAACGGGGTTTAGCTTTTCAAATCTAAGGCCCAAGTCGGATATCGTCAGGTCAACCAAAGGCCAGGCCTCCGGGCCGGTGTCGTTTATGAGCATATTCGATAAGGCAACCGGCGTCATCGTTCAAGGTGGAAGAAGGCGAGGAGCAAACATGGGTATTTTGCGCTGTGACCACCCCGACATCATTGATTTCATAGAAGCCAAAACGGAACCGGGAAGGTTCAGCAACTTCAATCTCTCGGTGGGCGTGACGGACAGGTTCATGCGTGCGGTTAGACAGAACCGTGACTTTAATCTGGTGAATCCACGGACCGCCAAAAGCGCCAAGAAGCTCAAAGCGAGGGCTTTGTTTGATCTTATAGTCAACGCGGCCTGGCGGACGGGTGACCCAGGGCTGGTATTTCTCGATGAGATAAACAGATGGAATCCTACGCCGCGAATAGGTCAAATTGAGGCGACCAATCCCTGTGGAGAACTGCCGCTGTTGGCCTATGAAAGCTGCAACCTTGGCTCGATAAACCTTGCCACGATGGTAAAGCCTGGTTCGGCCGGTTCGGTCGCTAAAAACTCCCAAAAGGCTAACCAGGTGGATTGGCAAAAGCTCCAAGAAACGGTTCGTTGGGCAGTACGATTCTTGGATGATGTGATTGACGTGAACAATTACCCGCTGGAACAGACAAGACTCATCACTCTGGCAAATAGAAAAATTGGCCTCGGCGTGATGGGATTTGCTGATATGCTCATAAAGCTCGGCATCAGGTATAACTCTCCGCAAGCAGTCAAATTTGCCAGCAAGCTCATGCGCTTTATTCACAAAGAATCGTATGCGGCATCTGCACAGCTCGCGCGAGAAAGAGGAGCGTTTCCCAATTTCGCCAAGTCGATTTACGCTAAGGGCAATATCAGGCTGCGTAACGCTACGGTAAATACGATTGCACCGACGGGGACCATCAGCATCATAGCAGGCTGTTCAAGCTCGATCGAGCCTCTCTTTGCGATAAGCTTTGTGCGAAACGTGCTGTCCGGGACAAAGCTCTTTGAAATCAATCCACTTTTTGAGGCCGGTGCCAAGAAAAGACAAATTTACAAGAAGGAGATTCTTGCCGAGATTGCCAGGCGAGGTTCCCTGCAGAGTATAAAGCAGGTCCCGCAAGACTTAAAAAGAGTGTTCGTCACTGCGTTCGATATTAAGCCGCAAGAGCATCTTCAGATACAGGCGGCCTTTCAAAAATACACCGATAACGCCGTCTCCAAGACAATAAATCTGCCCAATGACGCAACGGTAGAGGATGTAAGAAATATATATTTGACGGCGCATAAGTTAAAATGCAAAGGGATTACTGTTTATAGGTACGGCTCTAAAGCCGACCAGGTGCTGTCTTTCAGTTACAGCGACAAAGCTGAGCCAAGGATTCGAGGTGAATTTGTTACTGCAGGACCAGAGTACTCAGGCGGATGCGTGGCCGGCACATGCGCGTTTTGATTCCGCACGCCACGACCCCTGGTGCCGCGGGTTCTGCTGCGTGATTTGAGGGAGCGGTAAATGGGATCATTGAGAATCATTTCCAACAGCACGGAGCCATTTAGCGGACGGATAGAAGCCGGCCAATCGTTAGCGCGCGAGCTGGAAGAGCTGCACGGTCAAAAAGCAGTCGTGCTGGGAATTCCTCGAGGAGGTGTAATAGTCGCACAGCCGATATGCCTCGCACTGGAAGCTGATTTGGATATTGTTCTTTCTCACAAGTTAGGCGCGCCGGGAAATCCCGAGCTGGCAATTGGAGCTGTCTGTGAGGATGGAAAGCTGTTCGTCGACGAGTCAATTGCTTCCGGCGTGGGCGCTGACGACAGTTACATCGAGCGCGAGAAAACACGCCAACTGCATCAGATGGCGCACAGAGTCCAGCAGTACAGAGAGATACTGCCAAAGACTCCACTCGCGGAAAGAATCGTAATCGTCACTGACGATGGCGTGGCTACCGGCGCGACCATGCAGGCAGCATTGTGGGCGGTTCGGCATGAAAAACCGCAAAGACTCATAGCGGCTCTTCCCGTTGGGCCGGAGGATACGCTCACGAAGCTGAGCGAGCACGCCGACGAAACAATATGCCTGCAGGCGCCGTCGTTTTTCTCCGCGATTAGCCAATTCTATTTGCAGTTCGCCCAGGTAGAAGATGAGCAACTGCTCCAAATCCTTGAACAGGAAAGCAAAAGAAGAAGCAGAGACTAAAAACGACAGAGCTTCGAAGAAGTGGCGGTCTATCACAGGCCAGGAGAAGTTGAGCGATGCATATTGATTCATATAGCTTTGGGGTTATGAAGGTTGATGGCACCGAATACACAGCGGATTTGATTGTCTTTGCTTCCCGCGGAGCGGGGGCCCCAGACAAGGTCCGGTCCAACTGGTGGCGCAAAGAAGGACACAGTTTGGCTATAGAAGATCTCGATGATATCCTGGCCTTCGAGCCGGAGATTCTTGTAATTGGCAAGGGAACGTCAGGACTGATGAAGGTGCCGGCTTTGACTCAAGAAACGCTTCAAGAGAAGGGCATAGAGGTCATCGCAGCAAATACCGGCCAGGCATGGGGCGTCTTAAATGAGCAGATTGACAGAGGCAAGAAAGTAGTCGGTGCGTTTCACCTTACGTGCTAATCACTGGCACATGAAGTCGGTGGTCTTTGCAGAGAATCATGAAAAGAAGATTCATTGTCATAGGCGTTTTTTGCGGCGTTATCATCCTTTCAGGAGTGTGGCTTGTGTTCCGCTCATCCGAGGTCATAAAAAACTGCACACAAGTCGCTTACGAACCGAATATCAGCCCTGACTACTCTGGCATCGTCATCCCACCCAACATCGCCCCCCTGAATTTCAGGATTCTCGAAAAGGGACAGGCCTACCGCGTCAAGATCCATTCCGATAGCGGCCCGGCCACAGAAATAGTCAGCAAAAAAGGCTCAATACGCATCCCTTTGAGAAAATGGCGGGCCTTACTTGACGCCAACAAAGGGCATAACGTCTTCGTGGACGTCTATGTCAAGAATGTGGATAAGCGATGGCTGCAATTTCAGCGCATCGCCAATACTATCGCTAAAGAAGATATTGACAAGACGGTCGTGTACCGGTTTATGAAACCCATCTACAATGCGTGGAAAGACATGGGAATCTATCAACGCAACCTGACCGGTTACGATGTGTCGCTGATCCTGCATGGGCGTTCTTTCGGCGAAGGGTGTCTTAACTGTCACAGCTTCGTGGGCAATGCGTCTGATACGATGACGATCGGTCTGCGTAGCGCTAAATACGGCAGCCACACTATCCTGGCCCGGAATGGCACTGTCCGTAAGATCGGTGCAAAATGGGGCTACACAGCCTGGCATCCCAGCGGTCGATTGGCTGCATATTCGATAAACAAGGTGGTTCAGTTCTTCCATACCGGCGGTATGGAAGTCCGGGACGTTGTGGATCTCGATTCGGCTCTGGTCTGTTATCATATCGACAGTAAGAAGGCAGTATGCCCTGCGGAGCTGTCGGACAAGAACCGGCTTGAGACCTATCCGACGTGGTCTCCAGACGGGCGGTATCTCTATTATTGCAGCGGCCTCGTTCTATGGGAGGATCGCAACACCGTTCCGCCTGAGAACTACGACAAACTCAAGTATGATCTCCGGCGCATCGCCTATGATGTCGACACGGATCAATGGGGTAAGGCTGAGACTGTGCTGGCCGCTGATGAAACGGGATTGAGCATCCTGTTGCCGAGGATTTCACCGGATGGCCGATTTCTTTTGTTCTGCATGTGCCGGTACGGCTGCTTTCCTATATATCAGCCAAGCAGCGACCTCTACATCATGGAACTGGCCACAGGAGACTATCGCAAGCTGCCTATCAACAGCCCGTATTCCGAATCGTGGCACAGTTGGTCCGGCAACAGCCGCTGGATCGCGTTCAGCAGCAGGCGACAGGGAGGTGCCCTGACCAGAACGTATTTCAGCTATGTTGACGAAACCGGCCGGGTACACAAGCCCTTTGTCCTGCCGCAAAAAGATCCCGATTACTACGATTCGTTGTTGGAAACGTTCAGTGTCCCCGAGCTGGTAAAAAGTAAAGTGAAGGTAAATAAATCCCTGCTCGCCCGGGTCGCTCGTTCAAAGCCTTACGAGGTCGTGGATATTCCCATTATTACAGGAGCAACGCCCCAGGCAAGACCGCCCGAGCCATGGCAGGAACGTGAGTGACAGACAATTTCAAAAGCAGCCATATATGGTTATAGGAGACGAAAAGCCGTGCTGTACAGAGTAAAACAGGTCCCACACAATCTGATATTCTTTTTGCTCGGCACGGCCTACATCTGGTTTGTAATTGAGCCGCACCTGATCTAT
>DAOWID010000326.1 GCA_030641115.1 Planctomycetota bacterium
AGAAGAATAAACTGCATTGGACAGCCCGGCCTGCGCCTGGGGCCAAAACTGATTAACTACGAAACACGCTAAATGACGCGAAAATGAAGAGAGTTCAATGAGTCTTTTTCGCGTGCTTTCGCGTCATTTAGCGCCTTTCGTAGTTCAAAAAAAAGTCCCCGGCGAAGCCGGGATAAGTTCATAAGATTTCTTTCAAAAGTAGCACAGAACAAAGAGCCAAATGTTCTTAACACTCGGCCCTCATAAATCTCATCAATCTGCCTTTGGAGGCTGGGTGATGAAAAGAAGATGCCGTAAAAAATGCGGGCTAAGCAGAAGGGCCTATTCAACGACTGCTCCATCTTCAACAGGGATGCCAAGCGCCCGGCGCTTGAATAAGTCTATCTTCATCCAGCGGTTACTCTTGAAGCGCCAGCGGTTCGCCAGGCCGACTGCGGCGATACTGACAGCGGCCGCAATCCACGGACCCATATACTCTAAGCGGGGCACCAGCTTGACTACAAGCCAGCCGCCAAGGCCAAGTATCACTCCTGCTCCGATAGTCGAGACAATCGCGAGCCATACCGTATCACCTGCGCCTCGTAAAGAGCCGCTATAGATAGTACGCGCAGCGTGAAAAACCTGGTACACAGCCGCACAAATCAAGATATTAGCTCCCACCTTGATCACGTCCGGGTCAGAAGACCAGAACTTCATCAAGGCGCTCCTAAACACGAAAAAGCACACCCCTACCAATCCCATATAAACCAGTGCAATCCTTAAACAAACACTGGTTTGCTTAATTGCCAGATTCTTTCTACCAGTACCGATTGTTTTGCCGACTACCGCTGTCAATGCAGTCGCTATCCCGACCACCGGCATCACCGAGACACTCGAATACGAGAGCACAGCGCTTGTCGCAGCCAGTGCCTCTTTGCCGAATCTGCCTACCAGCCCAAACACAATCACTCCCCAAAATGCGACGTTTACCATCAACCCAAATCCGGCAGGCAGGCCCACTTTCAGCAGGTCGTACATCTTACTGAAGTCGATATTCAGGGTTCGTCTGGACTTGAAAGTTCCATTTATGCCCGCACTCAAAAATACAGCCATATTTATAGCAGCGGCGACGGCTATCCCGATGAACGTCCCCCACCCTGCACCTTTTATCTCCCAGCGCGGAAAACCCAGCTTTCCAAAGATCAGCACGTAATTGGCTGCCACATTGACTACTTGTCCGCACAAAGATGTACACAACGTTATAATTGGCCGATGAATACCCATGAAGAATTGACTGCTTGCCCAGTTAATAACCGCCAGGACATGGGCGTAAAGCATAATTCGAAGATAAGTTACCTCCATATCGACGACACGAGGATCGACAATGTCCGGACGCTGGCCCATCATTTTCTCGAATATCCAACGGGCCGCCGGGGACATAATCGCCACCATAATCGCAAAGTACACTATCCCCATATATACGGCCTGCCAGTAATAATTGGAGCAATCTTGCTTGTCGCCCCTGCCAAGGCTCTGACTAACGAATGTGTTAAGGCTGGCCATCGCACCTACGGCAAAGGCGCCGGGCAAAAAACTCACAAAGCCGGCCGGCAGAATTGCCGCCAGTGCATCCGTCCCGAGACGGGAAACCATGAACCTGTCAACGAACTGCATGATGGTGAACGATATGGTCGTTATCACCATCGGTGCCGCCAACTTCAGCATGTATCTCAGCGAAGTCTCGTCGACGTCATGGCTCTGTGAAAGTAGGGACGATTTGTCAGTCATTGATTAAAGCCTTGTTTATCCAGATTCAGTCTTTGCGACAGTATCTCAGACGAAATGCCCAGAACCTGTATGTGTTTGACCGGGCTATTCTTGCCAGAGATTATACTAACGGCTTTTTCTCGCACACCAAGCTGTTCGGCAAGGAACTTCAGCAAACAGCGATTTGCCTTTCCCCTCTCGGGTGCGGCTGCGACCTTAATCTTGAGCATCTTGTCGAGCAGGCCACAAATAGCTGTCCTACTACTTCCGGGCACAATCTTTGCCATGAAAATCACACCCTCGTCAGCTTCTTGAATTGCGAGCTTAGACATAGATTAGCACCATCGCTGTACAAAATACGCTGTGAGCTGCCGGATATGGCTTGCGGGCAAAAAGGCAACTGGAAACTGGAGCCATACAAATTATCATTCAACATTCTCTCTGAGGTTTGCTCCGACTGCCAACTGCACATACTTTTCAATTTGTTCGGCGAGCTCGCCCAGCGAGGCAAGCTGGAAGTCTTCATAATGGCCCGGGACAAACTCGCCATCCAGTGCCTTCTTGGAGATCTTGACCCGTATAATAGAAGGCTCTGCGCCCGACTTGCTGAAATCGTTGTCTTTATGCTCTGTAAGCTCAACACGCCAATCCTCACTAATAAAAACCAGACACTTACCGGTAAAAACTGCTGTCGGAAAGTAATCACGCAATAACTTGAGTGTTTCCATTTTGCATAACTCTTCAAAGTTGGCCTAATTGTTGTCTGCTACCAGCGCCCTCGATAGCTTGCGCCACCCGTTCATCGAGCGCTTCAGGTTTTCGTGCGCATCGCCCTTTATCCCATAATGCTGCAGTCCTATTGGACCTGTATAACCTGCATTCTTTAGTGTCTTTAAGAATCTGCCCATGTTAAAAGAGCCGCGGTCCAATGTCTGAATCAGTTGGTTCCAGTCCTTTCCGCCGCTATCCGCGCCATTGATGGTCACGACAAACAGGTAAGGCATCGCCGACTTTATCAATGATCGCATACTCTTCTCATCTTCGACTCTTAGCCAGTGACACAAATTGAAGGTTACGCCCACATTCTTGCGATTTACTTTCTTTGCGATTCGTACGGCGTCTTCCACTCGCTCAATCCAGAATGCGTGGTGGGGATAAAGTGCCACCCGCACGCTCGATTCGGCTGCCATATCCGCAATCTCTCGGATGATTTCTACTGCGCGATCGTCGCCCTGCGGCGAAGAAGGCTTGTGCTTCTTGCTCGTCACATAGAGCCAGAGTATCGTATTGCGCCCCTTCAGCGTCTCGATTGCCTCTTTCAGTTTTGGATCATACTTCTGCTGCCCAGGGTCAATATTTATGCCAAGGTAAATGGCGAAAAGTCTTAATCCGTTTTCGTCCAGCTCCTCCAGCATTTCAGCCAGTCCCTTGCCTGCGTTGTACCCGATCCCAATTCCGTCGTAACCCAGCTCTTTGAGCATCTCAACTTGCTGTTTCGCGGTTTGGTGTTTGGCGTCTTTCGTTCCGGTATCCATTGCGAAGAAGGGATTAGCCGGCTCAATCCAGATATTGCGATACGCTACCGGCCCGTGGTCGCCCTGCAGCATCAACGGCCCGGTCGGTTTCTCATCGTTATACGCACTGGCCCGCGTCGGTCCGCTCAACTC
>DAOWID010000177.1 GCA_030641115.1 Planctomycetota bacterium
CAAGAATGCCAATTTGGCGGTAGATGCACTTTCGCCACGCGCGACCACGCGGCGCGGGCGTGCCTCGGTTGTCCACACTCATCAGCAGATAACCCTGCTGAGCAAGCATGAGGTGCCACAGGTGTTTTTCTCCTCCCCATCTATCCAGAACGGTTTGGCCGGCCGGCTCGCCATAGACATAGAAAAAGAGTGGATATTGTTTGTCCGGGTCAAAGTCGGGCGGTTTTATGCACCAGCTATCCAACAGTGTGCCATCACCAATATCGACACGAAAGAGTTCTGTCGAACACTTCTTAAGTTCGCCTAACTTGGCCCGCAATTCTGAGTTATCTGCCAGTACCCTTACGGTCTCGTGTTCTGGCAGATGGATTAGTTCAATAGTAGGCGGTGTGTCGAAAGACGAGTAAGTGTGAAACGCCCATTTTGAATCCGGCGATATTTGGTACCTGTGAGTGCCCTTCCGATTGCCTGGGGTGATTCGCTCAATCTTGCCGCTACCGTCGAGGGACGCCCTGTAAAGATAGCGCTGAGTTGGATTGTCCGGTGAAGCGATGTAATACACCCATCCGCCTTCTTTGTCGATACTCGCAACGCTCATCACATCAAATTCTCCGGGTGTCAGAAGGGTCACTTTCTTTCCGGAGCGTGACACCAAGTACAGGTGTCGCCAGCCATCACGCTCGCTCAGCCACGTAAAACTCTGGCCCTTACTCAGCCATTCCAGGTCGTCGCCGACGTCAACCCACGCTTCGTCCCGCTCAGTCAGAATCTTCCGGATACGCCCATTGCGGACTTTGCCCAGTATTACCTCGTTAGTATTCTGCAGGCGATTGACGTGTTGCAAGACGATGGCTTTTGAATTCGCTGCCCATTCCATTTTCGGGATGTAGTGGTTCCGGGGGTCGTCCGAGACATGGAACCACTGTGTTTCGCCCCCCTTGGAACTGATTACGCCGACTTTGCAGGCAGAATTTGTCTGGCCGACCTTGGGGTATTGGAACGTGGTGATCTTCGGGTACAGAGAATCTGTATAGTTTATCAGATAGAAGTCACGCACTCGGTCCGTATCGAAATGCCAGTAGGCAATTGACTTGCCGTTAGGACTCCAGCGAAAGGCATCGCGCAGACCGAATTCCTCCTCATAAACCCAATCGGACGTCCCATTGATAATGGTTTCGGAACCATCCTTCGTTAGTTGTTTGATTCGAAGGTTTCTTAGATTCTGCACATACACATTCTTTTCACGAACATAAGCAACGCGATCACCGTCGGGTGAGAACTTTGCGAACATCAGCGTTGAAGGATCGGCATCGCCGCCGAGCTTCTGCAATCTCCAACTTTCAAGATCAAGCACCCAGTAGTCCCCCCGCGTATTCCTCCGCCATACGCGCTTGGTATTTGTGAAAATCAGTAGCTTTTTTCCATCTGACGGCCAGGAGTAATCGTCGATCTCCAAGGGCTTTGATTCGCCTTTCGGTATCAGTCGCGCAGAGGCAACCATTATTTCGCGGCTACCCGTCTCGCGATCATACCGAACAATATCCTCACCTTCTGCCTGGTCTTGCGAATCTTCCAAAGTCGTGTATCCCGACCCGTCCTCGAGCCACCGGGCCGGGCCAAATTTCTCAGTGTCAAACTCTTCGGAGCTGAAAATCCGCTCCAATGTAAGAAGCGAAGGGTCATTTGGTTCTTCCGCTTGAATAAGCCCGGCAAAGGCGACGAGCAAAAGTAGTGCGACACAATATTTAATCAGGCAAGTCTTAGCTACTGTTCTGGCAATGAAATAAACCATCTGTCTTCCCTCATGTATTTGTTCCCTTGCTTTTTGCGGTCATTATCCGTGCCTAAACACTTCTGTCCGTCTTACAAGATTTCGTACTAATCTTCACTGTCCCATCTGGTTCAACAGTAACGTAGTCGCCCTGTTTGATGGAGAAAAAATCCTCTCTCGGCAGAACCACAATAGGTATGGTCTGATGGTACAATTCATCCGCGACGATACTTCCCAGTGCCAAAATGGGATCGACCTTCAGGTTGATTATTGCTGCCGGAGCAGCGCCCGTTTTTATACTCTCCAGCAAAGTGGCGCTGGCGGTGCTGGAACCTTTGCCCTGTGGAAATACAAATACCCGACCGGCGGCAATGACTCCTGACAGCTCGTGACGTCGGTCAATAATCTCTCCGGTGCGGGGACATAAACCGCCCCAGAAACTCAATGCCTCGGTAGATACCAAAGCTTCACCTTTGGCAAAGCCGGGTACTAAGGCCCTTCCTGTCAGGACTCTTTCCACAACGTCTCCTCCCGTAACATACACCCTTCGACAGCAGATCTGACACATTCGGCAACGCTTCCAAAAGCTACCTGCACGCCAAGCTCTCCAGGTGCGTAGTAAGCACACTTTCCAGAATTGGTCATAATTACCTTTGTTTCGTCAGAGACCATGGGCGTATGAAACACACAGGTATCAAGGGTGATCTCCACCCCGAAGTCAACCAGCAGTTTGAGAAATTCGCTCCTTTGAACCAGTGCATAAGATGTCTGGCTGGAGATAACAACAAACCTGACATCCGGGTGAAGTGTATTTCCCTTCTCAACCTCGGCCTGTATAAGCTGGGCCAGTTGCCGAAATTCGTCAAAAGAAAAATGCGGGCAGCCTAACACGACCAAATCGAGCTTGGCGCGATCCGGCGCTGTTGATAATTCAGATTTTGCCTTGACCAAATCAGAAAGATGGATGTCGATAACCTGCTCCGGCTCATCGCCGTAGAAAGCCTCCTCCAAAGTCGGTGCCTCCGGAGTCACGCCGACGGCGTGAAAAAGAGCTACCGCGCCGGAAGAGGCAGCAGCCGCGCACAATGCCTTCAACTGGTCACTGGATGCCTCAACGTCAAGGCCCTCAATTACCGGGATTCTATCCTGAGCCAGAGAGCCCAGAAGATGGCCCAAGACGGCATAGAAGGCATTGCTCCTGGTGATGGCAGGGTCGATGTCCACCAGCCGCAACAGAATCTGCCCCTTACGGTTCTCTTTCAGGTGCAGGCCGCACTTGGGCACCCTGCCGGTTATCGCAGCACAGATGTCTATATAATCTCCGTATCTATTAGTCCTGGCCCCAAGAACCGAATTGGCGTAGCATATAGCATTCGATTCGCCCCAGGCGATTTGCTGGCCGAATCGGGGCGTCAAGTAACTTTGATAAGGCGCGCAAGTCCAGGTAGGGATACATCCCATATCGGTATAGGCCTTGGCTTGTCTGATGGCCTTGGCCGCAAAGGCCTCGTCTATGCCAAAATGTTTCCAGTTCTGAAGGTCAAGCGGCCCCATATTCAGAGTCGTAGGAATCGACACTTTCCCGCCCTTAGCAGCTAACGTCTCAGCAAATTCCAAACCCGCCTCACTGAGCAGGCCGCAACCATCTATATGAGCCTGGCTAACATTCATCATCTCGGTCGCATCCTGCACCTCAGCCATTCTTACCAGTATACGCATTGCCATCTGGGCAGCTTCGCCGTGTTCGCCATCCACAAGCTGTTTATCTCGCCTGCTTAACTTCATTGACATTATGCGTCCTGTTCACCCGAATGTTAACGTGGTGTTCCTGTAATCGAATGATAATCTCCATGGTCAGAAACTTCCAGTCAAAAGCCCGCATAAGTTCGGGCTGTTCACAGTATCATCTGAGCATCAGTTTGTGCGGAGTTTTCATTTGACTGCCAGTTAACTACCGGTATACTGTGGGTTCGCAGATAGTGTTAGGTTGTTGGGAAGGTTTGGGTAGACACTTAAAAGACGATGGATAGAATTATAAGCCCACCGTCCTGAGTTCGACTCCAACCACCACTAATAAATTGAAAATCGCAAATAGAAAATAATAAATTGTACTGCCCCCATCGTCTAGTGGCTTAGGATATCAGGTTCTCATCCTGGAGACAGGGGTTCGACTCCCCTTGGGGGTATTTTGACCGAACATTTCGGTCAAAATAGAGCAGGTGAACAGTAGAACAGGCGAACAGGTGATAATAGTCAGCTTAGACTGAAATTCTTTTACATAGCTATAAGAGCAACTGGTTCAGCCGCGGTGACCTGCTCAACTGTTGCTACTTCGGTAAGAAGCCAAATTGAGCAACCACTTTGGCTAAAGCCTACTTCACAGGACTTTTCATTTCAATATAGTATATGAGGTATATCATGATGGATGACTTAATTAATTTTTTTAAATCAGAGGAAGTTAAAAAAGATTTAGCGGAATCGTTCAATGAAACGGAACAGAAGAGAAAGATTTTGGAAGCTTTTCCGTATTATGAAAATGTTTTTGGTCTAAAAGACAGAGTCATATACCGCATAGAAAAACTTGATCATATGAAAGAAAACCTGAAACAATGCGTCTTATATTTTAAGCATCCGAGCCGATGGGGAGATCGTTTTGATTCTATATTTGTCAGGGTCCCTTTACAACTCAATGGAATTACAGCAGAACATGATTACCGTGATGAGTATTTCTGCCAGTGTTGGAGTTCTCATAATAGGGAGGCGATGTGGCAAATATATAATACAATAAATTGCGGCAGAGGGGTTATGTTTGTATCAACAGTTAATAAAATTATGAGGGCAATCTGGGATCAAAGTGACGATGCAATTCATATTAAACGGTGGGCTGGTGAGGTGATGTATGTGCGATTGCGTGAGCTAATTCAGGAGAATTTTTTTGAAAAGATATACGGCAACGCAATAAATGTGTTTGAGTCATCTTGTAAAGGATTAGTAATGACATTCCTTTTCAAGCAAGACTTCTATGAACACGAAAAAGAAATACGTTTTATTGCACATAAGAAAAGCTGTAAACGAAAAGAATATGCCTTAATCAAGGTGCAAGGGCAATGGAAGGATATTATTGATAAAGTAATAACCGATCCCAGAGCCAACGAAGAATTTGTTAAAGAAGCAACAACTATATTTGAGCCTTATGAGATTAGAGTAGAGAGTAATTTGTTACAGAATATCCTGCCGGCGAAATATACATTTAGAGCTTAATACTGGAAATAAGTTTCGTAGCAACTGTTATTCAACATAAATAAATTTTGGTTTTAAGGACGCACGTTTTTGTAATCGACAATCGCAAATTAACAATTGATGAAAAATATCACTAAAAACGATGAAGATTTTATGCGTCTGGCAATCGCCCAGGCAGAAATCGCCGAGGACAATGGTGATGTGCCCATAGGGGCGGTTATCATCTATGAAAGCCAGATAATTGGCAAGGCATATAATCAGCGGGAACAACTCAAAGACCCCACCGCCCACGCCGAAATAATAGCACTTACCCAAGCGGCGGCATTTCTTCAAAGCTGGCGATTGGACGGCTGCACGATGTATGTTACGTTAGAGCCTTGCCCCATGTGTGCGGGGGCTTTGGTCATGGCCCGGGTCGATCGCTTGGTCTACGGTTGCGATGATCCAAAGGCCGGTGCTTGCAAAAGTCTGTACAACATCGTACAAGATGAAAGACTCAATCACCGTCTTGAAGTTACAAGCGGCATTCTGGAAGACCAATGCCGAGAGCAGCTACAAGAATTCTTTGCTCGCCGACGCCAAGAGAACAGCAACAGAAACAAACCAAGCGACTCTTAGTTATTTGTTTTTGGCTGTCTGGTCCAACTCAGCGATGCGAAGCTCCAGCCTTTTTATTTCCCGCGTGACCCTATTTCTGTGTATCGTCTGCCAATAGACAATTTTTGCAACCCTTTTATGATGCCGAGCCAACTTTGCTGAGTAACGTCCCAGGCGGCCTGGCTATCTGAGGTTAATCTAAAAGCGTGCTGCCACAGGCGTTTCTGCCACCGGCTGACGAGCTTTTCCATAGCCTGAGCATCGCCGTCCTGGGCATCCATTACCAGAAGCTGGTCGATAATCTGTTCTCCTGCCGGCTGCATCTTTGTTATTTTAGTCTTTTTGAGGACCTTAGCGGTTCATTTTATTGTAGAAAAGTGCAGTTATCGCTGTCCAGAATCCAATTGCAAAAACGCCTCTCAATTG
>DAOWID010000298.1 GCA_030641115.1 Planctomycetota bacterium
CACGCTCACCAAGCGACCATCCCCATAGCCCAATCTCATGTCCTCGCTCAAAAAATGCCATGCTTTCATTGCCTTGCCTTTATTTGGTTGGCCTGTACTGATACCAAAAATAATTACTCGCAGTCTGTATTCTTTCGATCTGCATTCTTTTGATTCTTTTTTGTTCCAAACAACTCTGGTAGATCGTTTTTAGAATGAAACCTAAAACACCACAACAAACGACACAAACGGGAATCCATACGGGTGAAAATACCCACCACCATGACCAAGTGATAAAACCTGCCAATTTCAGCATAATAAAGCCAAACAGCAATAGATAAACGGGTAATAGCTTCGACATCAGCCCACCTTCCACCTTTATGACTCCCAATCCTCTTTCTGTATTTTTGCCCCAAACGACTTTACCCAGGGTACTAATCGCGTCCTGAAACACTCACCGCAGATATCAATGCTATATTTATATCCATCCGTGTACTCTCCTCGAGACCCAAAATAGCCTTCAACAGTGGTCTCCGCTGTTCCCCCCCAGTCTTTTGCCCAATCCGTAGACGATGTATTGGGATGTCAGCAAAATATTTCATCAAT
Source organism: Planctomycetota bacterium (assembly GCA_030641115.1). GTDB lineage: Bacteria > Planctomycetota > Phycisphaerae > Sedimentisphaerales > Anaerobacaceae > DAOWID01. Next base: position 586 of record DAOWID010000298.1, read on the forward strand.
CTTCTTTAATCACGACCGGCCGCGCCTTTGGCTTGTACCGAAAACAATCAGCCAGAGCCAACATCCGATTGACGAGAGCATCTGCTTCTTTGTGCGTCAGGGGTTTGTCCTCCCCCTTTGCGGTGATCCTTACGGCATCATGGAACGCCTTGAGGGTCAGCTTGCAGCAGCCCACGAACGTTTCCGAGGACATTCCGAGTTTCTGAGCCTCGCTGAAAAGCGCATTTAGGTCCGTGATTTCCCGCACGCTGGTTTGCGTACCCAGCCCAAGACCGGGCAAGGCGTTCTCATCGGCCTTGAGCAACGCCTTGATGTGCCTATCCAGGGCTTCGCCAGCGGGTTTGATTGCCTTGTGCCAGTTGACCCAGTACCGCACCATATCACGGGGTGCAAGTTCGCCTACGTTTTGCTTGATGGGCAGAACCGAGCCGTCAAGGGCAGCCAAGGATTCCGGGCAGAACTCTGTCCCGCAGGCCAAGCAATACTTGCAGTGTTCCTTGAGGTCCGGGGTCCGCACAGCGTCTTTGGCTTGAGATCGTTCCCATATTTCAAACATATCTCTGAAAGCATCTGCTATGTCCGCATTACGGAACTCAACGGAAGTATGACGTTCGTCCTCGCCATCCTCGCCTGCGCTAAGCAAATGCGCTCTGATAATGGTGTTGCTCGATATCTCCAGGAACTGTGTCAGCGCTACAGCGTAACCCCTAAGCTGGATATTCCGGGCCGCTTGTATCTGCGTACCGCGTCCGGTCTTGTAGTCCCAGAGGTGTAATACACCCTCGTTTTGGTAATACGCCGCTCGATCAGGGTGGCCTGTCCAAAGTATTTTGCCATATACGCTGTTGATGTAGATTTCCTGCTCGACAATCAGCTTGTCGGGCTCCACATCGGGCTCATATTTTTTGACTTCGTCAACAGCCCATTTGCAAACCTGTTCTTGCCAGGAATCGAGGCCGTCAGGTATCGGGCGACCAGCCAATACGTCATGGATTGCCATATGCGTTTCCACACCTGCCAGCGCGTCGGGACCTGATGCGCGTTCGGGTTGGCCGCTTTCTTTTCGAGCTGTTTCAGCGTTGGCGGCGCCTGGGCATTTGTAATGCCGTTCCGCACTTGATATTCGTAGTTTCATTGATTCTCCTTGATGATTTCTGTGCTTTCCTGCATATTGATTTTCTGACGATGCACAATCTTCCATCTACTCAAGACAGTGCTGCGTGTAGCGTATTTGTGCGTCAGATCGCCGACGTGGATTCTGTAAACATCTCGTTTAACGCGCTGATAATAACTCGTTGTGACCTTTTCCTCAAACGAATTTTGAACCTCGTACCCGTAGTTGGTGGTCGAAGAAAAACCTGTATTGCCTCCAACCCAATAGACGTAAAAATGCTCTTTGACGGATGTGAAGCCGTTTGTTTGTCTATTGTAGGTCCCGTCGGCGACCTTGTTTGTGATGATCGTAGATGCGATGGAGTACGTCACATTATCACTCTTGCATCTTGTTGCAAGCAGAGAAAGTGATAGTAATACGACAGCAATCAGATACCAGTGTTGTGTATTCATGTTTTTTCTTCCTTCTAAAACCCTCTCTCTGCGTTACTGAGGTCTCGTTTCCTCAACGAGCTCGTCCCAGTTAGCTATTATCCATTGCGCTGTTTCTTCGCTCATATCAAAGATGCTCTGGATTTCGGTCAGCTTTCCTTTCTGTTTGAGTGCTATCGTCAACGCTTTTATGTCGTAATGCTGTTTCCAACCGGCAATCACCTTATTACAGGGTAGGGTTTCTCTATCCTTGAGACTCTGACTTTTTTCCGGTTCCTTTTTGGGTTCCTTTTTAGGCTGGGGCTGGGGTTCCACGGGCTCAGATGGTGGGCCGCCCATAGGGATATTATCCTCCATACGGGGAGCAGACATCTTTGATCCCGGTACGTATCCGTGTGCCGATTCGGGGATGTCAGCGAGATTCTTTATCTCTACCGAGGGTTGTTTAGTGGGCAATGATTTCGCCGTTTCTTTCTGCGCTTGCGCGGGGAAGAGTTGCACAGGCCGTGGAGGTTCAGAATTGGCGTTCTGAGATACGGCGTCCATTTCCTCCTTAATATACAAATCTCCAAGTTTCATCGGGAATGCGGCACGCAGCGCTTGTGCTTCCGACACCTTTACGATCATGCCAGCGGG
>DAOWID010000047.1 GCA_030641115.1 Planctomycetota bacterium
AGAAAATGCACCAACGTCAGGCCAAGCCGTTGCCAGAGGGGCTGAGAAAGGAATTCAACTATTGACATTATGCACCCCCTTTCTTCCGCTCAAACTCGGTAATGGTACTTTGGATCTCATCCAGTTCTTTGTTATCTGGGTCGGCCTGCTCGAGCAGATGGGTAACCAGCGCACTGGCTGATCCGTCGAAGGCACGATTTAGCAGATCACTAACCATACGAGACAAGATCTTGGCCCGAGAGTTTCTTGCTGAATAAACAAACGCACGACCTTTGGCCTTCTGGCCCAGCAATCCTTTCTCAGCCATGACATTCATCAAGCTCATCACTGAAGTGTAAGCCCTCGGGCGCTTGCTGTTCAACACGGTCATTACTTCTCGAACAGTGCTCGGTCCTTGTTCCCAAATTACTTGCAACACCTCCAATTCCGCTGGTGTTGGATTCTCGTGACGTGGTCTAGCCATTGAACTGTTCTCCTATTAAACTTTCCCGAAAACATCATTCCTTTGTTAACTTACCAATCTGATCACAAACTACGGCATAATCCGTAGACTGTCAACGGCAAAACCAGTAGAAAACAAGAATTTTTTGAAAAATTTTCCAAACCTCGTTTTTCGGCCCTAAAAACGCACAAGAAAGGCCGTTCCTGTGAACACCGGAACAGAAGTGTAAGAGGGGTGGACTCAATGCAATGACCGCACGGCTGTAATAAGTGGGCTCAACACCTGTGATGACAAAGGGGACAGAGTTTTTTAGGGGGAAAGGAGGTTTTGCAACAGGGATACCAGGAAATATCTACCGATTACACAACTGCTGAGCCCTCGAAGAGCAGGATTTTTCTTGACATAGAAACTTGTTTCGACTATTATTACATTTGTTTTCAAAGGTTCAGATTTTGTGCGAGTTCTGAAACTTGCCTATTTTCACAAAACTCCCCCCGCAAGAGCCTTGATTGCCTGATCTGCGAGATTTCTGAGCCAAAATGACGCCCTTCGCAGACGCCTGGAGACTGCCGTGTCGCTAAAGTCTGCCCAGACAAGACTTTATTAGGGCTGGCCATACGCTATCAACTAAGCAAAAACCACCAGCCACCCTTCGTTTTTGGGCGCAGTTCTGAGCCGGAAGATGTTGAATGATTTTTCTGAGTTCTTTGAAGAATAGTAAGGAGAACCGCGAAACAGCACTTCTTTGGATAAGATTCCTCCTGACAAAGAACGCGTTTGATAAGCCCTTATCTTGAATGAATTTGGGATTTCAGAGCATTGGGTTGCCCATCCGACGCGTGGTCCCGAACCGTACTGAGTCTCCGGGGAGCTCGGCAAGAAAAAAAATCTCGTAGAAATCGATTTGAGGAGCACAAAACCTGCCGTAGCATAGTATAGTAATAGAAAGTGCCGAAGGCAGGCCAGCAAGTACTTCATAATTCGTAGTCGTCATCATATTAACTGCTACACTTCATATCCTACTGGTCCTGCCCTTCAAGACAAACATGTAGTCTTCCTGTTCGCACGGCACGGGTACACTGTGTCCATGTTGTGCTTCGGGGAAGGCAGTCGCGTCGAAAGGGCTGCAAGGTGCGCATACCGCTCCAACTCCGGCCTCTGAGTAGCTGTGAACCGCATGCCGCGCCCGAAGTCCGCCCTCGTTGCATCCGTCCCGACAATGGCCAGGGTGCATTTCGGGACGATGGCGTCGTGAGACCCTGGTAACAAACAAAGGTTCGGTTCACAAATGGCTGTCACTCTAAGTCTGATGCTGGCTGAGTCTGGCAGAACGACTGGCTGGGCGAAATCGCTGTGGGCGCGTGGTCCTCAGTGTAATCATACAATTATCTAATTCATTGAAGGGGTAGAGACATGAAAGCCAAAATGAACATGAAGAGCAGGCTGAAGATCTTCCTGTTGATGGGAAGTATGATCGTGGCGCTGGTCAGCTTTGCCGGCCCCATCCTTGGCCAGCAGCGTCGCCGCATAGCAGTCAGGCGCCCTACGCAGCGTCGCACGGCAATTAGGCGTGCCCCGCAGCGCCGCAGAGCCATCAGGCGTCCTCCACGGCATCGTAGGGTTGTCAGGCGTTCGGCGAACCTGGTTGTCCCTCAGAGCCGATCATACAGCTTCACGCCAAACCAAGAAACCGCTGTCAGGATCACTCATGTCGAGGCCGATATCCATATTGTGGAGACGGTCGCCACGACGACCCTCCGCATCGAGCTTGAGAATACGACTGACAGCATCCAGGAAGCCGTGCTGCTGTTGCCTGTGCCGGATCAGGCCGTTGTGTCTCGGCTCATCTACTCTGGACCGGACTGGCAGATTGCTGGGCACATTCTACCTAAGGACGTGGCCAACCGAATCTACTTGGCCCTGGTTTCAGCCATCCGCGATCCTGCGCTCGTGGAGTTTGCCGGATACAATCTGCTCCTAACGCGTGTTTTCCCGATTGACCCGATGGGTAGACGAAGCGTGGTCCTGATGTATGAGCATCTGCTTGAAGTGCAAGATAACCGAGTCGACTATTACCTGCCTCGAACTGAGTCGCTTCGATATGCAGTCCCGTGGGAGATTACGGTCAATATTGAGGCCGCTGGGCCCATTTCAACTGTTTACTCACCAAGCCACAAGGTATCTGTAGATCGAATGAGCGATACCGAGGTATCCGTCGAGCTCGATCCGGACGCCGAGACAATTCCGGGCCCATTTCAACTGTCCTACCTACTGGCAGAAGACGCAGTTACCGCATCGCTGTTCGCATACCCGGACAATGGCACCGATGGAGGATACTTCCTCCTGCTCGTGGGCTTGCCTGCCAGCCTGCCTGCCAATGTGGAGCCCATGAAGCGCGAACTAACTGTAGTCTTGGATCGGTCCGGCAGTATGCACGGCAGCAAAATCGAGCAGGCCAAAGACGCAGCCCGACAGATCGTTTCTGGATTAGAGCAGAATGAAGCCTTCAATCTGATCATATACAACAGCATTGTACAGTTCTTCTCCGACGAACCGGTTCTGAAGCATCCGACGACGGAGGCTGCTGCACACCAGTATGTGGATGCAGTCACGGCTGACGGCTTGACCAACTTGTATGAGGCCCTGCGGCTTTCCCTCGAACAAAAGCCCATCGAGGAAATGCTGCCGATCATCCTGTTCCTGACCGATGGATTACCCACCACAGGACAGACATCGGAGATAGCCATTCGAGAGTTGGTGATCAGCAACAATCCTCATAATCGACGCGTTTTCACGTTTGGTGTCGGCTTCGACGTCAACGCTCCTCTTTTGCAGGCGCTGGCGGAGTTGTCCCGCGCAAGAGCCCATTTCGTATTCCCGGGTGAGAATGTGGAGGAAGCGGTTGGCGAGGTCTTTCGACAACTCAAAGGTCCGGTGTTGTCCGACACTGAACTGAGCATTTTGGACGCGGATGGAGCCGAGGCAGTTGGCCGGACGTGGGACATATTGCCGGCGGTTCTCCCGGATTTGTTTGAGGGCGATCGACTTATCCTCTTGGGCCGATATGTTGGCGATCAGCCACTCATCTTCGAGATCAGCGGCAACTACCTGGGCGAAGGACGAAGCTTCTCGTACTGGTTTGACCCGAGCATTGCCGATACGAGAAACGCATTTGTGCCGCGCCTGTGGGCCAGCAGAAAGATCGCCGAGCTGATTGACACGATCCGGCAGGTGGGAGCAGACCCAACACTGAGCAGGGATGATCCTCTGATCAAAGAATTGACTGAGACAATCGTTAGTCTTTCAGTCGAGTTTGGCATACTCACCGAGTATACGGCCTTCCTTGCTGAAGAAGACAGTGATTTGTACGATACGGCGCAAACCGAGAGCCGGGCAGGGGACAATCTCTATGCGCGCGGCGCGTGCACGCGAGGGGGCAGTGGCGCTGTCAACCAGAGTGTCAACATGATACAGCAACGGTCACAGGAAGTTCTCAACCGAGACAGTAGCTATCTCGATGAATACGTGCGAGCTGTCAGAATCACCAACGTCCAGCAGATAAGTGACCTGACGTTCTACCACAGGGGCGATCGGTGGGTCGACAGCCGACTCGCCAGTAAGGAAGAAGAAGAGGTCGTGCCTGACAGGACGGTCGATTTCGGCTCTAAGGAGTTTGTCGAACTGGTCGAGCAGCTGGTCGCTCAGAATCGTCAAGGGTGTCTGTCGTTTGCCGAAGACGTGCTCATTCTGAACGGTGGCGAAATCATACTGGTCGATATGCCAGAGGAGGCTCGCCAATCTCAAGATCAGCCGGCAAGCTGCCCCAATCCTCCCGATGGGGCCGTCAGTGTCAGAATCGATCCTGTCTTAAGCTGGACGGCGGGGGCCGATGCCGAATCTCACAATGTCTATTTTGGAACAGCCAACCCGCCCATGTTCCAGGTAAACCAAACCGCAATGACCTTCGCGCCCGGTCCACTATCTGGCTATACCACTTACTACTGGCGAATCGACGAGGTCAGCTCCGCTGGTACAATCACTGCGGGACCTGTCTGGACTTTCACAGCCGGAACAAGCGGTGGCACACGATAGGCATCGTTTGCAGAGACCGGCTTGTCCGACCCGAATATGTTCGGTTGCCACAGGTTCAAGCGAAAGAACCGGTTTGAGCTCTGACGGGAAACGTTCAGAATTGGCATGAATTCCAAAGCTTTCCCTATACCACGGTAAGATCTGCCCCACAGTCCATTTCGAGGGCAGTTGTTCTCAGCGATTTCATATCCCTCTGGGCATTCTCGCCTTCATTGTCTAACGACACAACTGCTAACCATACTCATTATTTCCATGTACTATTTGGTCATAAGGCATGCCCGTCTTAATATTTGGTGATTGTGCAAATTCCACCGCACTCCAGGGATTCATATTCACGCCGGCGGATTGATTTTCAAGGAGTGCGCAGATGTTTACGAAAACAGGCTGGACCGACTGGATCCTGACACCGGACAAGTTTCTCTCTCTGGTCGCGACAAAGAAGTTGTTAGAGACTGCAAGAGAAAGAGCTCAAGTCGCCAAATCTCTTGGGCGGAAAGTCCCCGTCAGGGACTATTTCATTGTGGACCTGGGTTTGTCAACAGGATTGAGGGTCATGGAGATGGCGCAGTTGAAGTGTGGCGACGTGTTCACAACAGAAGGTAATCCTTCGCTCATTGTTCGCCGGGGCAAGTGTGGCAAGATGAGACTGGTCAAGTTGAGTGACTCCTTCAAGTCCCATTATGACGAATACATTCTGTGGAAACAAGCTGTTGGCGAGTCCACTGAACCAGATGGATTATCTCTGACCAGGACTCACAGGCGCGGGCCATGTCACCATTACGCGCGGCTGAGTCCGCGATCGCCATCAACGTCGGAGTCTTCCCCCTCGGGAAGTCAGCTTTGTCGCATGCTTCCAAGCTCTGCTTCCAGAGTTTCATGGCTTCGGCATGATTGCCTTCCCTGGAGTGTACCGTACCCAAAGCTCTGAGTACTGAGGCTTGACAACGTCGATGTTGGATCTGTGAGGCCAGTTCCGCTGCTTCCGTGAGCATGCGCTTTCGGTTCCGGTCCGATGGTCTCGTACCTGGATGACGGTCTCCAACTCGGCCAGATCGCTCTACTGAGCGCGGGTACGAGGTTCCCAAGCGATTCGACTCGTGGACCATGGAGGAGGTCACGGCCTTCCCCGAAACAGCGTTCGGACTGCCAGGTTCAACCCTGACGGCCGGCTCTTCGTCACGGCCTGCGTTGCAGATGCTCATGTTGGCCAACTTTTCCTGATTATGGTATAATTTGTGGCAGTTTTTCAAGAGTTGGTGATTGTACGTAAGTCGTTGAAAACAAACAAGGACGGAATTTTCGGGAAGGACAGCAATATTTTTATTGGGATTTTGATTCCTTATTCCCAAGGAGGATCAATTTTATGGCAGACGATCTTGATCATATCCTGAATAAAATCGAGTCCAGTGATGATACGAATTATCTGAATATGGCCGCTCATTCATGGATACGACAGGGAGAATTCACATTAGCGGTCAAAGCTTTGAAACGTGCTCTTACGAATTTTAAGAAGATAAAGAATACGAATGAAATATTCGGCTGTTATATCAACATCGGATGTGCTTATCAATTAGCGAAAGACTATCGGCATTCCATCGAGTATTTCACGAAAGCTCTGAAATATGCACTGCGTCATTGTGATACATATTGTCAAACATTGGCTTATACGAATGTCGGCGGCGTACTTAGCCGATCCGGGCAGAATGTTAAGAAGGGAATTGAGCATCTTAAACATGCAGAAAAACTTGCCATAGAACTCCAAGACCATCATCGTCATTTTGTTATTTCCAAGGAATTAGGATATTCTTACGGTTGTATCGGCCAAAATGCTCTTGCAACAGATTATTATAAGGAAGCATTATGTCGATCCGAAGAATTCGGATCCAATTATAGGCTCGATTGTTTGTTGGAGTTTGGCCGTTTTTATCAGAATTCGAATAATTCTAGCAATGCGCTTCAATGCTATAAGGAAGCTCTCGAATTATCATCGGCAGCGAATGATACCAAATCGGTTTCATTATGCTACATGAATATTGGTGATCTGCATTCGGCTCAAGGAGCTTTTGAAGAAGCCACCGCAAATTATCTCCGCGCGAAAGTAATAGCTCAAAAAATACACGATCAAGAACTTATAGATAATTGTATGGGACGACTTATGATGATGCAAGCATTTGCCAATAAGGATAAATAACATATGAACTTTCCTACTCCCTCCATTGTTTCCAATGATGCTGTGTGGTATACGTTGTTTGTATCGTTTTGCACAAATATGTGATGTTATTGCTACGATCAATATAAGGAGTTTTTATGTCTGATGAAATAGCAGTATGGACTGAGTCTTCATTTGAAATACGCGGTGCGCTTCCGGGAAAGATGGCCGGAAAGGGTTTAGCGGCCATGATCAATACCGAAATATTTTCTGAGAATCTAAAGGGTTTCTTAAAGAAAATGGCCACCATATTGAGTGAAGCAGATATCGATGAGAGCCGTTACGAAATTGATTGTGTTGAATTAAGCCTTGCAGTTAATGCTTCGGGCGGGATTGAACTTCTGGGAAAAGTATCTGCAGGAACCGAAGCGTCGCTGAAAATAACTCTTATGCGAAAACGATCTTAAGAGAGATTCCATGGGACTTGAGCAGGATTATCTTCAGTTGCTTCATGAACATGGGCTAAGATCTCAGGACATGATATCTCCAGCGGAGATCTATTCAAAATTGCCAGGTTCGACTCCGCTTGCGGAAAGCCTTTTACCTTTTACTTCTCAAAACGATGTATCTGATGATCTGCAGCACCCATTTGAGGGTGCAGCCAAGTTAGTTCGCAAGGTAGCGGACAAAAGGCTTGCGCATGCCCTCAATTCAATATATTTCAATGTCTTTCCCACCGAAGAATATAATGCGATCTGTGCTGCAACTGCAAATGGTTATTTATGCCTGATTAATAACGGGATTGATGCATTAGCGACCATCATATCCGCCAGCCTTGCTTTATGTACGGTTGAAGTTGATGGCCAACCTTCGCTGGTCAAGCTCGATTACTTAATACGGTCAGTTGAAGGCAGGATTGCGGTTAATTCGATCTTCGATATCTTAGTCAAATGTGTAACCTGTAAGAAATTAGTACCCAGTTCTGAATTATTATCCCTTCCTCAGGAGCCTTTTCAATGGAATATTATGGCATGCCTTGAGCTATCCTTGAAGGCATTCGTTGTATCTCATGAATGTTCGCATGTTGTGCTTAATCACTTTGATTCTTCTCGCATCCAACATGCAACAACCCCGAGTGGAGATATCGAGGTTCGTAATCCCGACTTTGCGGCAGAATTTGCAGCGGACCAAGAAGCGATTCGCATATTGCTTCGTATAGCCCATGTTATGGGTTATGACAGTGGGATATCCTTCTCTGTGGGCGGTTCCATGTTTCTGGCAATCGCGATTCTTATTGAGATTGTTGATGGGAGGATCAACAGAGCGGAGAATAAGCGGATGCTGTATGGTGACACACATCCGGCTGCTCAAGTTCGACTTATGCGTATCAATGAATATACTCGCGGAGCATTACCCCGTTCTGCCATCAGCTTGCCGATCGGTCTTCTGCTTGGCGAATTAATTGATTTAGCCTTTACAGCAAAATTTGTTGAAACCGATCATGGCATTATGGTTGAGGTACACCTCAAGGCTCCAGATTTCTTTGCCGAGATCTGAAAAACAGAGGCAAACCTGGATGTAGTGTCGTTGCTGCAGGCATCCATTATCTGAGCCACCACTTAATTGTTTCGCAGTTGGGCTTGCCGCTGCCAATACGGTGGAAGGCGCGTGAAAGTCAGAATGTTCGGTATGAATTTGACCATAAGGAAAAGTTTACTTCTGTTTCAGATGTGATTCAATTCAAAATTTGTAGATAAATCGTAATTTCAATAGTCACAACAATCCTTTTCTGTATTAAACTTTGAGCTTCGTGTAAATATGTCGCCTATTCGCTGCAAAGTCAAACCAGTGGAAGGAGCCAACGACTGGGAGCCCATCTGGTGGGTCAGGGTTTTTCCTTTCTCTCCTCTCTCCCTCCGCGCCCTGGCCCACCTTTGTCTTGTGGATATGACTATCGGCATATTCGCCCCAGAAAAATTCCGCTTTTTGCCATAGACACCAGTAGACAGAAACTGCGATTTTGGGCTGAAAAATGGGTCTGGATTTTGTTTCCAAGGGTTCATAGCGGGGGCATCATATGTAGACCTGGAGATACTGCTGTAACATCTGCAAAACCCCTTAATGATTGTCGGAGTTGTCGGTCGACAAGGGGTACGAATTCTCGTAACCCTTTATGCAATCAAGACTTATCCATTGTCGGGCGTGTCGGCCCCGACACGAAGATTTTATGCCGCTGGTGCCGGCTTTCCCCCTTACACCAGAGGTCCAATTGCGTCTAAAAGCCAGCTGTCAGGATGACGTCCACGGTGGAGAGCTCTTGCATCGCCTCGATATAGAGTGGACTCACATGCACCACACGCCGATTCCCAGCTTTGGGTGAGGGCGACGACGAGGCGATGGGCAATGGGCGCACCGCTTGGCCTGTTGCCGAGGCAGAGCTCTCAACTCCCACGTATTCATCGCACGCAGGAGTGCTCTTTTGTACAACAATACCTACCCATTTCCCGGATGAGCCTTATTAAGCAACATGATGTCACTTTTGTCAGTGACAGCCGACCTTCTCGAAACGTAACCATTTACGGCATAAAC
>DAOWID010000277.1 GCA_030641115.1 Planctomycetota bacterium
AAGCGAATTATCAAAGACCATTTATTTATGCTCCGTCTCATACACAAACCAAATATAAACTGGATGGCCTCCAGGCCAATTTTCTTTTGCATCTCAATTCTGCTCATTGCAGCAGGGTTCTTCGTCTTCGTTACGAGAGACGATGAAAAGAACAACAAGTACGATATTGAGTTCACCGGCGGAACAGCCGCCCAGATCAATCTGAAGGAAGCCCGCACCAGACAGTATGTAGAAGACAAGATTCACGAAGCGGGAGTCAAGATAGACAATCCCGCCCTTGCAGCGGCGAACGTCTACAGCATCGGAAAATCAGGCAAGCAATATGAAATCAATACCACAGAGACAAACAAAACTACTGTTACCCTCACCTTCCCCAGTGAGGACCCGAACACAACCGAGACTATTAGAGCCGCCGTTGGCAACAAACTGAGCAATGTTGCAGTGACAGAAGGTAGCAGCTCTTGGACATTTGTCGTAACAACGAGACAACTGAACACGTCTGTCGTAAAAGATGTGCTTACGACAACCTTTGCAAAGGCTGAGGTCTCGGAACCACAAGTTGACGAAGTTGTCAATAACGCAATCTTGGGCGCTTTCGGAGACGAATTGGAAATCCAACAGAATCTTCAGCCCAAGATTACTTCTACGGAAAAGGTTTCCGAGGAGCTTATAGACTCTTACCCTGAACTGGCTGATTTTATGGACGGGCTCAAGATCGAATGCGAAATCGAAAGAGCTGGCACGCTGCAAGAAATCGACCAGAGATTGAACGACTTGAAATTCAAGCCCGATATGCGGAACCTTATTCGGTATGACTATAAAATCTTCGGCCCGAATTTAACAACAATGGAGCCAAACGAGCCGGTTACGTCCTTTGTCTACATCAGTGTCCTGCCGGAAGCCGGGCTGCGCGAGTTAGGCGAGGACGAATGGACGCGGTTTGTCCAAAACGAAACGACCCGCGTCCTGGCAGCAGCCAGGCTTGAAACATCACTGCCTCGAGTGACGCAGATAGACCCCTCAGTCGGAAGGGAGCAAAAGACACGGGCGCTGATCGCAATTGCCCTGTCGCTATTTGCCATCGTCACATATGTATGGATACGATTCGGCAACGTCCGCTACGGCATTGCCGCAATCACCGCGCTGGTGCATGATGTGTGCATCACGCTTGGTGCCGTCACCGCCTGCACCTATATTGCGGCAACGCCGATCGGCGAAGAAATCCTGATCGGGGATTTCAAGATCAACCTGGCAATGATAGCAGCCTTCCTGACGCTGATCGGATACTCGCTCAATGATACGATTGTCGTTTTCGACCGCATCCGGGAAAACCGCCGTAAGGCCCAGCTCACGCCACAGATAATTACCAATAGCATTAACCAGACTATTTCCCGGACGATTCTGACATCCTTCACAACGTTTATAGTCGTGCTGATAATGTACATCTTCGGCGGCCAAGGCTTGAGAGGCTTTACCTTCGCTATCGGTTTCGGCGTTATCGTGGGTACGTATTCCTCGATTGCCATAGCTGCCCCGATACTGTTGCTGGGCACAAAAGCCAAAAAGCAAAAAGGCAAATAGGAATCAGAATAAATAGCGCTTGGCGTTTGGCTCGTCCTGTCCGCTGTATGCTGTCACATGCAAAGAGATTTCAAAATAGGGATGGTTGTTGGCCTGGTAGTGGCAATCGCGGCTGCGATCTGGTTTGCTACCCGTCCGAGCCTAAGCCCACGAGCAAGAATCCTGCGTGCCCACAGCAACACATCGCCGGGCGAACCACAGGGCAATCTCGGCATGCCGGCAAGTGCAATCGACAATCAATCACCAATAATCAATTACGAGCAAGCTGAGAAAATAAAGACACAGAGATTTCACATCGTACGCGATGGAGAGAACCTTTCTGCCATTTCGCTGAAATACTACGGCTCTGCGAACAAATGGCCAAAGATACTCGACGCCAACCGCTCTGTGGTGAAAGACCCAGACAAAATTACACCGGGAACAAAGCTAATCATCCCTGACTAAACAGCCGTCATTCTTCGTTGGTGAGTTGTCGCTCCACACTTGATGTGGAATCCAAGCCACGGCAATCCCAAAATACTGAACGCCCAGCTTGAGTGAACAATCTTTTGGCTGCGGGGGGAATCAGGACGGTTAGATGGCTTTTGCTGCTTCGCTGTCGACGAGCCAGGTGACCTTGTCAAGGACAGGCCAAAGGATGTGGATGGGATAGCGGACTTCGTCCGGCTCGCTGGTCAAAACCTTCTTCAAGATTTCAGCTTTTCGCTGGCCGGAGACCAACACAGCCAAATGCGATGCGGCACACAGAACCGGATGCGTCAAGGTTATCCTGCTGAGCCTCTCACCTAAAACGTAGACAACAGAGGCCAGATGCTCCGCATCAAAAGGCGCATAGGAATTGGGCAGCAGCGAACCTGTATGTCCCTCACTACCCATACCGAGAACGATCAAATCGAATTCAGGAACCTGATTCTCTTTTAAGCCGAAAACCTCTCGAATAGTATCCTCATAACAGTGAGCCGCCAGCTTAATATCGTCGTACTCGGTTGGAATCCGATGAACGTTGTGCGGCGGGATGCCAACTTTGGGCAGGAAGGTATCGGCAGCCAGCTTATAATTACTCCACTGTGAATCCGGCGGGACATAGCGCTCGTCCACCCAGAATAGCTGTATGCTATCCCAGGGCAGAGCCTTGGCCGCCGGCATTTCGCCGAGCAGTTCAAAGAAACGTTTAGGAGTATGTCCCCCCGATATTGCAACGTAAAAGGCACCCTTAGCCTCTATTGCCTTTCGCGCATCAGAAACAAAAAGCTCAACGCTTCCGTGTGCAAGACTTTCAGGGTCTGAGACAATTTCAACATTCGGCTTGCGATTCGCAGCAGTGACCATGATTTCACCGCCTTTCCAGGCCGCGGAAACCTTACCTGCAACTACTATTTCGCTCCGCAAACAATCAGCACGTTCTGCGTTACGCCTAACACGCCCGGCTGCAGCAGCTCAAACACAAATGGAATACGCAGTCGGCCTTTGAACTATAGTTTCACTCCCCTTCGATGCACGGATTCAAACTAAGACTATTATCCGACTTTGGCAAGGGTGTGGCCAGAAAAATCTTGACAAAAATTTGTAGCTTGCTAACTCTATCTCCCAAAAGAACTTACAGAGCGAACCCCACAAACCGAGCACAGGTTCATGCCTGGCTATCACTGCATTTCGGGTAAGCGTTCACGGTGTACAAGTTGCGTTTGTGCGGTCATTGCGAGGAGTTTTACGACGAAGCAATCCAAAATGTAACGATTGAGATTGCCACGGTCCACCTGCGGCGGACCTCGCAATGACATAAAAC
>DAOWID010000153.1 GCA_030641115.1 Planctomycetota bacterium
CTTAGTGCCTATCCGAATAACCTTTGGCGATTACCTGTCATTCTGAGGCGAAGCCGAAGAATCTGGCCGGTGCAGGGATTACAGCACGTTCGCGCCAGGATTTCCTATGGCGAGATGCTTCGCGTTGCTCAGCATGACAAAGGCTGAGGCGTTATTCGGACAGGCTCTTAGTTCAGCCAGACTGTCAACTACGAAATCTGCTTCTGCCAAGTCTGCTCGGTTTCGTGTAGTCGTAATTGCCACAACTCGCATCCCTGCTGCTTTTCCGGCATCGATTCCCTGTACCGCATCCTCCACGACTGTTTGTGGGCCCAGCCGGTATCGACCAGCACACCATCCAAGTCAAAAATAACACCTCTGTTCACATCAGTTACCATCATCTGCCACGTATTCCCTACAGGCAAATCGCCTATGGAATTCCTTGCTGTGCTCGACGTCGGCACAGCGCATGCTTCAAGGCGCCAAAAGCACTACGCACCGTGAAAACGCGAGCGCGGTTCGAGTCTCTTAGGTCTGATAAGATACCAACTTCGGCTGTCTGTCACAACTACCGTTAGAGTTGCCTGCGATGGCAAAAAGAGAGATTGCTGACATGTCGGAGGTATGCTATTATTTGATGGGCTTACAAAAGTCCAATGGTGAATAGTCGAAAATTGTGAGGACGAAATATGTTATTGCCAAGAACAAAACAAACATCACCGCTCTGTCCGAAGACGGATAAATCGCCTGAGCACAAGAGCAGACACTACTGGCTCACGTGGATATTTCCGATTGGCGGGTTGTTGGCGCTGATATGGTTCTTGTTTCGCGTGATTCCAAAGCCTTCGCGAGCAACGTATCCGTGTCAGCGCGTGGCCTTGCCGTTGGCCTCGGGCTTCGTGGTCTGGCTGATTGGGGCGATTGGCTCAATCACGGCTATTCGCAAGGCAAAACGCAGTTTTGCACAGTCGCGTTACGTGCTGTGTGTAATGCTCCTTGCTGCCAGCGTTGGGTCCGTATGGCTGGCTCACAGCATTACAGCAGAGAAGGTCGTTTTAGCCGATGAGCCGGTCGCAAATGCTCCAGTAGGAATTGCCAAAGGTATTTACCCTGGACGCGTGGTCTGGGTACACGACCCAGATTCGACCGATTGGGACGGCCCCGGAGATGGGCATTGGTGGGAAAGCAAGCACACAAATCAGGCGGCTGTAGATAAAATGATGAGCCGGGCGATACACGCCCTCAGCGGTGAGAAAAACGGCGCCGACGCCTGGGACAAACTCTTCAGGCACTTCAATAAGACGCACGGCAAAGGGAACGTCGGATACAAGTCGGGAGAGAAGATTCTCATAAAGGTGAACTTCGTGGGCTGCATCAGGATTTGGGACAGGCGCGAGGTCACAAGGGTTGAAGATTACAACCTGAGGGGCACTAATTATATGAACACGTCCCCTCAAATGATAATGGCCTTGCTGCGCCAGCTCGTAGACAAAGCCGGCGTGAAAGAAGCTGATATTACAGTTGGCGACACCCTATGCTACTTTCCGAATGAGTACTACAACATGTGCCACAGCAAGTTTCCGAATGTCACGTATCTGGAATACTTGGGGAAATTTGGTCGAACCGGCGCGAAGTCATCCTTGGTTCCCTTGTACTGGAGCACGCCCGATGCGGCGGGAAAGAAAACAGACCATATTCCTGAGTCCTACGTCAGCGCCGCTTACCTAATCAACATGGCTAATCTCAAAAGCCACAACGACCAGGCCGGCATAACGCTTTGCGCGAAGAACCACTACGGCTCGCTGGTCAGGAAACCGGCCCGTGCCGGCGGCTATTACGATTTGCATAAAGACCTCCCGTTTACCACGCCGGGCATGGGCCGTTACAGGCCCCTGGTGGACCTGATGGGCCATAAGCACCTGGGTGGCAAGACTCTGCTGTACCTGATTGATGGGCTTTACGCAGGAAAACACGCCAAAGAAAGATCGCCGCGAAAATGGAACACCGCTCCCTTCAATGGAGATTGGACTTCGAGTCTTTTTGTCTCCCAGGATCCGGTTGCGATTGATTCGGTCGGCTTCGATTTTCTGCGGACCGAATGGGATGATGCCCCCCACAGGTCAGGCACCAGCGATTACCTGGTTGAAGCCGCACGGGCAAACGACCCACCTTCGGGAACGTTCTACGACCCTGACCACAAGGGAGACGTAGTTCGTCTGGCGAGCTTGGGAGTTTACGAGCACTGGAACAATCCGACGGATAAGCAGTTTTCTCGCAATTTGGGAACTGGCAACGGCGTTGAGCTGGTGAAGCTAAGAGCAACCTCAGGGCGGCGGTGAGTTCTCCATCCCTGCAGCCAATGTCAACGGCTAAACCACCTTTGACGTTGGTGGTGTCAAGAATCCACAAAACAATTATCTATTGATTAACTTGTTGACAAACAGACTCACGTTTGATAACGTAAAGTTTACGGATGGTTATAGAGCTAAAAAGCCCGGCAATTTCAAACCAGTCCTGAGTGTAATCGAAGGATTTGAAATCTTAAATGTGAAATTCTATATGCCTCTGACGCATCTGTTGGGAGAGCCCTATGCGAGATGAGAAAATCGGCAAGCGGAAACCAGTGCTGAGTGAAATCGAAGTATTGTAAATCTTAGACGCTGCACGCTGTTTCTATATTGCTAACAAAAAGTGTTGTACAGCTCCCCGTGAGGGGCCCCCAGGACAGCCACAGGTATTATTGTGTGAGATTCAAAACAAGAATATAGATGACACTAACAGTTAGCAACCAATTGGATTAACAGATGATTGACTTCAAAGAAATACCAGAAGCGCATAAAGCCACAGGTAATCAAGACCGCTTTGAATTTTTCGCTAGAGATTTTCTTGCAGAATTATCCTATGAAATTATAGAGGAACCAAACAGAGGCTCCGATGGTGGCACGGGGGCCGATATGGTTGTTGAAGAAAAGAGAGTAGGTCCAGGAGGTGAGACAAAAATCAGGTGGTTCGTGAGTTGCAAACATAAAGCTCACTCAAACAAATCAGTTTCTCAAGCAGATGACCCTAATATTATGGATAGAGTTTCTGCGAAAGCTTGTAATGGGTTTATCGGATTTTATTCCTCTGTTATATCCACGGGATTATCCACTGTCCTAGATGGATTGCGGACCAAAATTGAAGTGTTTACTTACTGTCCAAATAACATCGAAAGCATTCTTACTAAGCGGGCGGAAATGGCCAATGTATTTGCCAGATATTTCCCCAAATCATACCAATCTTGGAAAGAGACATGCGGTGCCAATACTGGGCTTTTCGACCCAACCCTCATACCATCATTCACACAAATAACCAAACCACAAAACAAGAATTTCAATGCAGATAAATTCTATGATGGCTTCCCGCCAACCTGAGAAGATTTGAACGCTGATTTC